>DWZE01000115.1 GCA_019118325.1 Candidatus Bacteroides intestinavium | reverse complement strand
GTTTTCCGTCCAGTCTGGGAATAATGGGAAGTGTTGTGTGCTTAAAAAAGAAAAAACCGTGTGAACTTACGGACTGCGTTTTGCGGATATTCGGATTGAAATGCTTACTTTTGCGGCCGAATTGGAGAAATATGCTAACTTAAAACGATAAAAGTATGAAAAAAGTAAGAGCAGCCATCGTCGGTTATGGCAATATCGGGCACTATGTGCTCCAAGCTTTGCAAGCGGCACCGGACTTCGAGATTGCCGGTGTAGTGCGTCGTGCCGGTGCGGAGAACCGTCCCGCAGAACTGAATGACTATCCCGTGGTGAAAGACATCGAGGAACTGAATGACGTGGACGTGGCCATCCTCTGCACGCCTACCCGCAAAGTGGAGGAATATGCCAAGAAGATCCTGGCTATGGGCATCCATACCGTGGATAGCTTTGACATCCACACCGACGTGCCCGCCCTGCGCCACACACTGAATGAGGTGGCCAAGGCACACCAGACGGTGTCCATCATCTCTGCCGGATGGGATCCGGGCAGCGACTCGGTGGTGCGTACCCTGCTGGAAGCCATCGCTCCGAAAGGCATCACATACACCAACTTCGGCCCGGGCATGAGCATGGGTCACACCGTGGCCGTGAAGGCAGTGGAAGGCGTGAAGGCAGCCCTGTCCATGACGATTCCTGTGGGGACGGGCATACACCGCCGCATGGTATACATTGAGTTGGAGGAGGGATATGAGTTTGATAAAGTGGCTGCCGCCATTAAGGCCGATCCCTATTTCGTGAATGACGAGACGCACGTGATGCAGGTGCCCAGCGTGGATGCCCTGCTGGACATGGGGCATGGCGTGAACCTGACGCGCAAGGGCGTATCCGGCAAGACGCAGAACCAGTTGTTTGAATTCAACATGCGCATCAATAATCCGGCCCTGACGGCTCAGGTGTTGGTTTGTGTGGCCCGCGCCGCTATGCGTCAGCAGCCCGGCTGCTACACAATGATTGAAGTGCCCGTCATCGACCTGCTGCCGGGTGAGCGCGACGAGTGGATCGGCCACTTGGTCTGATGGAATGAGGAACTAAAAATGAAGAATGAAGAATTTCCGTTTGCATCACGTTTTTGGTGGATATGGAAATTCTTCATTCTTCATTTTTAGTTCTTCATTTTTCAGTCGTCAATGTCAATGACGCGCATCTGCTTGTCAAAGGTAATTTCCCAACGGTTGGAGAGCTTGATTTCCCATCCGCGCGAGTCGCGTTCGATCTGCAGGATTTGTGCATCGGGATAAGTTGTCTTCACATACTCGGCAATCTGTGAGGGAATTATCTGCGCAGGTACTCCTGTCTGGCGGCAACGTACTTCCGTCCATTCTCCGGACTTGTCAAACTCCACCTTGTCGCCATTGTTGAACACTACGTCATAGCTCTTGCTGAATAGCTCTGTGTCTTGTGTGGCCAGTGCTACTTTGACGTCCTTGAAATAGGTGTTGAGGAACGTCTGCGCTGCGGCGGGCAATTGGTTTACCTGTACGGGCTTGTCATTGTCTGCCATTACCATTGTGCTCATTGCGAACATTGCTACTACTGCCAAAACTAACTTTTTCATAATACTTGGGTTTTTAAGAGTGAATAAATACTAGTTGTTTCCTTTTTGTATTGCAAAGGTCGGCAGTGAATTTGGAAAGAAACTGGAAGATTCGGCTTTTTCGCGATTTTTTTTCGGGATAATTGATTTTTATCGGGTATGGTGCATGGAAGACGCAAATCTGACAAGATGATGCGCATAGATTTTGTATAAAGAATCTGCGGAAATCTGTCTCATTTGCGTTTGTGTTCCATATATTCCCTATTACTGTTTAATCTTCATCCAATTCCCTTTCTCCAACCGGATGAGGAAGATGATGCCACGGAAACAAAGTTCGATGCACATGGCCAACCAGACTCCGTTCAATCCCATGGATGGAGCCAAGGCAGCCGCCAGGGTCAGACGGACAGCCCAGATGCTGAAGAAATTCATCAGGCAAGGAACCAGTGTGTTGCCTGCGCCGACAAATACGCCGTAAGCCACGATGGCGGCGGCAAACATCGGTTCGGCAAAGGCCTCGATGCGTAGGGCTTCCACACCCAGACGTTGCACTTCGAGGTCGGGGGTCATGGAACTCATGATGAGCGGAGCACCTGCATAGAGCACAATGCCCATCACAGCCATTACGATGATGCCCATGCCTACGGTGATGCGGGCGAAGCGGCGTGTCAGGTCCTTGCGGCCTGCGCCCAGACTTTGGCCTACCAGCGTAGTGGCGGCATCGGCAATGCCGTAACCCGGCATGTAGCATAAGCTTTCGGCGGTGATGCCGAAAGAGTTTGCGGCAATGGCGAATACGCCCAAAGGAGCCACGATGACGGTGGTCATGATTTGCGCCCCACAGATAACAATATGTTCTATTCCCATAGGCAGGCCGATGCGAAGGGCTTTGCGTACCGTCGTTGCCGCAGGCAGAAAGCTTCCCCGCTCTCCGGCAATGCGCAGGTCGTTGGAGCGGGTGACCAAATACCACATCATCAGGCTGGCTACTATGGCTTCAGCCAATGCTGTGCCCAAGGCTGCGCCGGTCACACCCAGTCCTGCGCCGGGCATGTCGAGGGACAGCCCGAACCACTCCACGGTGCGGGTAGGGAAGATAAGGAAGAAATTGAATATCACGTCCAGTACGCACATCAGCACGTTCAGCAAACCCGGTATGCGCATGTTTCCGCTACATCGCAGCATGCTGCCTGCCAAGAAGTTGAACTGAAGCAAGGGGAGTGAAAGAGCAAAGATAAGGAAATAGGCCGATGCTCCGGCGTTGATTTCATCCGTACCGCCCAGCCATACGGGCAGGCTGCCGCTGATGAGGGCACCGATACCGGCCAAGGCCAAGCTGAAGAGTGCTACGGACAGTATGGCTTGCCGAAGGACGGCACGTGCTTCGCTGAGGCGTGCCGCGCCTACGTGATGGGCTACCTGCACCGAGAATCCTGTGGCTGCCGCACTGCATGTCCCCCAGAACAGCCAGGTCGTGGTGGACACCAGGCCGATGGAGGCTGCTGCATCTGCTCCCAGTCGTCCTACCATGGAAGCATCAATGTATTGCATGGCAATCGCTGAGATTTGGGCTACGATACTGGGGATACTGAGTTCAACTGTCAGGCGCAGTTGTTGCCGCAGGGTCATGGGGCGACCTTTGCGGATGAGTAGCAGAAGGCTGTCTTTATTCTCGGTTTTCATACGCGGGCAAAGGTACGGCTTTTCTTTCTTATTATATATACCTGAATTACGGATTTGACGATAGCCCTGTCGCAGACTGTCGATAGCTCTATCGTGATTCATCGATAGCCCTATCGCGATTCATCGATAGCTCTATCGTTGTTGCCTGCACGAAGTCTTCCCATTCGTGGCACAGAGCCTGTATGGAGGGGAACAGCAAGTCGGCGCCCGCATCCAGCAGCACTTGTCCGTCCAGGGGACCGGTATTGACAGCAATCGTAAAGATGCCGGCGGCATGTCCGGCCTGTACGCCGATGGGGGCGTTTTCCACCACAACGGCCTCGCAGGCTTGCACGCCCGCCTTTTGCAGTCCCATCAGGTAGGGTTCCGGATCGGGTTTGCCGTGCTTCACGTCGAAGGCCGTCACCATTCGTCCGGGAGCGAAGATGCCCGGATATTGCCGGTCGAGGCGGTCCAGCAAGGTGCGTTGTCCGGAGCCGGTCACCAGTACGGGTGTCAACCCGGCAGCCTTTACCTTTTCCAGCAATTCGGCGGCACCGGGCATGGGCCGGGCTTCCGGATAGCGGCTGAAAGCCTCGCATTTCTCTTGATACATCTGTTGGATGAGCTCGGGTGGTGCCTCATGTCCGTATTGGCGTTGATAGGCAATGTTGATGGTGGCGGCTCCTGTGCGTCCTTCGTGCAGGAAAGCCTCTTGGCGGGTGAAGTGCAGCCCGTGGCGGTTCATGACTTCAGTCCAGGCATCGGCGTGGTAGGGCATGGAGTCGAACAGCACGCCGTCCATGTCGAATAGCACGGCGCGCAGGCGGAGATGTTCGCAGGCATGGCTGCTCAGATAGTGGTTGATGCTTTTCTCAAACATACGCAGTTAGTTCTGGGGAGCACGGGAGGAATGTCATGGTTCCTCCCGTGCCCGCAATTTTGCTGCAAAAGTAGGAAAAAAGCAGTGAACCGGGAAATGAAGTCAATCATTTCCCGTCATTCCGTCCTCTGCAATTTCGATGCGTTCTATGCCCGAAACCACAGCCACGGCACAGGGGCTCAGCGGTATGTTGCCTCGCACGAGGCGATGTACATAGATGGGATACCCCACATGGAAAGAGCGGATGTCGGCATAATCATTCGGTTGCAGGGCTGCATCCGTGCTTTTCAGCACACGGAATCGAATGCCTTCTTGGTGCTCCATACAGAGATGGCCGTCACTGAAGAAGAGTTGTACATGCGTGCCGCAGCAGATATCCTGTGCATTCAGTTGGAGGATAGGCATTTGCCCTGCCTTATGGCAAGTGTTCGAGGCCGTGCTACAGATGGTGCTGGCCGACGGCGTCATTGACGAGGACGAGGTGAACAACCTCCTGGCCATTGCCGATGCGCTGGGCATGGAGGCTGCACAGGCTGTGTTGCTGCTGTGCGACATGGTAAAAACAGAACCCGACCTGCAGGTAGCTGTGGAATCAGAGGAATAAAATTATGGCCGGAATATTCAAGTGGAGAAGCACAAACAAACTGGTGGCTACTTTGGCCGAGGATTTGCAAGCCTTACTGCGCACCAACAAGGAACTTATCTTCAACGAGCGCGACCTGCAAGTCCGTGTGGCCACTTGGTTGCGTGACAGCAGGCATTACGATGAGGTGGATATGGAGTATGCCGTGCCCAAAGAGGAATTGTCCGCACGCGGCGTAAAGATAGGAAGCAATTCTTTCCCTTGGGACAATGATCTCTCTATCGACGTGGTGGTGGAAAAGGACGGTGCCTTTGCAGCCATCGAACTGAAGTATGCCACCCGTCCGGTGGATGTGAATATCACCCGTTTTGGCGAACCCTTGAAGACGGATTGCCTCATCGTCAAGAACCAGGCAGCCAGTGACCTCATCATGTACAACTATTGGAAGGATGTACGTCGTGTGGAGCTTCTGACCCGCTGCTATCCGGCGGTGAAAGGAGGTGTGGCCCTGCTCATCACCAACAATGTCACCTATTGGCGCGAGCCGCAACCCGCTTCCGGTTATCGCGCATTCTCCACTTTTGAAGGCAACACCTTACGTCCGGGCCTGTTGGAGTGGGACAAGAACACCGCTGCTTCCGTATTACGCAAACATCCCGACTTCGAACTGGGAGGTACCTATCCCTGTCACTGGACAGACACCGCCATCACGGCACGTACGGCCAAGGGCGGGGAGAAAGCGCCGTTCAGGTATTTATTGTCGGTGATAGTTAATGAAGAATGATGAATGAAGAATAATCATTTAATCGAAAAACGATATGAGTAAAGAATCTATCAGGGCATCTATTGAATCGAAGAAGGCGGACATCGCCCGCATCCGTACGAGAATTTCCCAAGAGCGTTCGCGCAAGAGCGAAGCCAACGCCCGCTATTCTGCCAACATCAAGAATGCCAAAGACACCAACACGAAGGCCAGACTGCGTGGCGAGAAGGCTTCGGTGGTGGCACACATTGAGGCCAACATCCGGAATGAGCAACTCCGTATCGAGAGCCTGCAACGCACCATCGCCCAGTTGCGCGAGCAATTGAAGAATACCAAATAAGGCAGGAACTATGAATTATTAACCCTAAAAACAGTATAAACAATGGAAAGTAAAGTAAGAGTATATGGCAAGGCCCAAAACCGTACTGCATTGGGCATCCTTCATGCTTACATGAAAATCCATCCCGAAGCCACGGTGGAAAAACTGCGCCAGGCCTTTCCCGACAGCCTTAATCCCGATTCTGGTGTGAAGCGCCTGTTCATTTGGAGAGAGGAAAAAGGGGCCAAGGGCAATTGGGACGGCTATTTCAAGGGAGATGACGAGGTGCTGACCGCTCGCTACGGCACTCAGGTGTCCTTGGTGAAGATGTGGACCAAACCTTCACTGGCCCGCCTGATCGAACATGCCAAGCAATACGGCATTGAAGTGGCTGAGGCCGCACCTGCCGACGGTGCTTTCCAAAAAGGCGGCTTTACACTGGAGTACCTCAATGGTTGGACACCGCCCGTGCCGAAGCAGAAGAAAGGCATCCCCATGTGGGTGTGGATTGTGTTGGTTGTCATTGTTATCGTCGCTGTGGTAGCCTTGTTGTAATTTGAATAGACAATACTTATTATACATTAAAATACAAGATCATGGCTGATTTAAAAGTTTCGGGCAACCTGACCGTTGCCGGTTTGAAGAAGCGTTTCAAAGACACCTTCGGGTGCAGTCTTCGGGTGTACACCACACCCCAGTGTAAGTCCTATGCCAAGGAAGATGCTACGCTGGCATCCATCCGTGCCGAGGGTGCCAAGGGAGGTGAACTGACCGTGGGCAGCAACCTGCGCGTGGGTAATTTCGAAAAGAAGATGGAAGAGGTGTTCGGCATCTACGTGCAGGTGGCCACGCCGGACGACAGCAAGCTGGCCAAGAACGACCTCACGCTGGCCGCAGCCGGCAGGGAATGAGGCCTTTCTTAGCTGAGAAAACAGGTGTGCCGCCACAAAACTGTCGGCGGCACATCCGTTTACAGGTCTTTATTAAAACGATTGCATATGACTGATAATTTGAAGAACCAAAATGGGGGAGATATGGCTCCTACCGACAATCGCCAACCCGCCGGCAACGGAGAACGGACAATAGGCGACGAACTGGCCGAAAAGGCCAAAAAAGAATTGGAAGGGCTGACGCAGCAAGCAAAGCGCACGCGCAACCATGCAATCATCTGGCTGTTCACCACAGTCAAGGGATGGCTGATTGTGCTTTCGCTGCTCGTGTTTGCAGTGCTTTGGCTAAAGACTGGCTTCTGGGTAGCGATTGTGGTGCTGGCTGTGGCATGGATGGGCGGATGGATGCTCATCAAACGTTATAACAAAAAGAAGGAATAGACTGCTTGGAAATTATGGGATTACTTGACAAACTGAAAAATGGGCAGAGTCAACCAGCGAGTGCAACATTACGAAATATTTTTGAAAAAGGCCTCCTTAGGCGTCAGAAAATTGAGCTTTTCCCTCGGCCTAGCGTTGATTTTCTTCCTGATTTTAGCAATTTTCCCTTCTGT
>DWZE01000114.1 GCA_019118325.1 Candidatus Bacteroides intestinavium | reverse complement strand
CGTCACCTGCTGCGAGGCGTCGCTCCAGGCCTGGTCGGGGTTGCAGTGGCTCTCGACGATGAGGCCGTCGAAGCCCAGGTCCATGGCCTGCTGGCAGAGCGGGGCGATGAGTTCGCGCTTGCCGCCGATGTGGCTCGGGTCGCAGATGATGGGCAGGTTGGGGATGCGGCGGCGCAGTTCGATGGGGATGTGCCACTGTGGCAGGTTGCGGTAGATTTTCTTTTCGTACGAGGAGAAGCCGCGGTGGATGGCGGCAAGCCTTTTCAATCCCGCCTGGTTGATGCGCTCCAGGGCGCCGATCCACAGTTCGAGGTCGGGGTTGACGGGGTTCTTGACCAGCACGGGGATGTCCACTCCCTTCAGCGCATCGGCTATCTCCTGCACGGCAAAGGGGTTGGCCGTCGTCCGCGCGCCTATCCACAGCAGGTCGATGCCGGCCTTGAGGCATTCGTAGACGTGCTTGGCGGTGGCCACTTCGGTGCAGACGTACATGCCCGTCTCCTGCTTCACCTGCTTGAGCCAGGCCAGGCCTTCGACGCCGATGCCTTCGAAGCCGCCGGGCTTGGTGCGCGGTTTCCAGATGCCGGCGCGGAATATCTTCAGCCCTTTGTCGGCCAGTTGGCGGGCGGTGTTCATCACTTGTTCTTCGGTCTCGGCGCTGCACGGGCCGGCGATGACCAGCGGGCGTTCCTCGGGGACGCCGGGCAGCTTGATGGGTTCGAGTTGGAGTTCCATAATCATTGGGTTTTTATTGGTTTTGTAATTCTTTATTATCTCAACTTAAAAGCGACGTATTGTCGTCAAAAATGCGTCGGGTTGTCGTTAAAAATGCGTCGGGGCGCGTTTTCAACGCCGTCGGGTCGCCGTTAAAAATGCGTCGGGTCGCGTTTGTAACGGCGTCGGGTCGCAGTTTCAGCGGCGTCGGGTCGTGTTTTCAGAAGGCCTGGCGGATGCGTTCCAACGCCTCGCGCAGCCGCTCGTCCTTGCAGCAGAGCGAGATGCGGATATACCTCGCCCCGTTCGTGCCGAAGATGAAGCCGGGGGTCAGGAAGACGCGGGCCTCGTGAAGCACGCGCTCGGTCAGTTCCTCCACATTATTATATATGTCGGGGATGCGGCCCCAGAGGAACATGCCGGCCTGCCGCGGGTCGAACGTGCAGCCCAGGGCGTGCATGATGTCCTCGGCCAGGGCGCGGCGGCGGCGGTAGTTGGCGTTGTTGCCCTCGTACCACGCGGTGTCCGCCTCCAGGGCCGTGGCGGCGGCCAGCTGCATGGCGCGGAACATGCCGCTGTCTATGTTGCTCTTCACCTTCAGGACCCACTGGACGAACTGCGCGTTCGAGGCCAGCATCCCGATGCGCCAGCCGGGCATGTTGTGGCTCTTGCTCATGGAGTTGAACTCGATGCAGCAGTCCCGTGCGCCGGGCACGGCGAGGATGCTCAGCGGGTGGTCGTTGAGGATGAAGCTGTACGGGTTGTCGTTGACGATGACGATGCCCCGCCTCCGCGCGAAGTCCACCAACCGTTCGTACAGCTCCGGCGTGGCGGGCGCGCCGGTGGGCATGTTGGGATAGTTGGTCCACATCAGGCGGACGCGGCTCGTGTCCATCGCCTCCAGCCCGTCCCAGTCGGGCATCCAGCCGTCCTCTTCCTTCAGGTCGTAGGGGACGACCTCCGCGCCCAGCAGTCGGCTGAGCGAGGTGTACGTGGGGTAGCCCGGGTTGGGCACCAGCACCTGGTCGCCGGGGTTGACGAAGGCCAGCGTGACGTGCAGGATGCCTTCCTTCGAGCCGATGAGCGGCTGGATTTCCGTCTTCGGGTCCAGGCTGACGCCGTACCAGCGGCGGTACCAGTCGGCAAAGGCCTGCCGCAGTTCGGGTATGCCCACGTAGGGCATGTAGCCGTGGCCGTCGGGGTTGTTGGCGGCTTGGCACAGGGTGCGTATCGTCTCCTCCGAAGGCGGCATGTCCGGGCTGCCGATGCCCAGGCTGATGACGTCCAGCCCCTTGGCGTTCATCTCGGCCACTTCCTTCAGCTTGCGCGAGAAGTAGTATTCGCTCACGCCTGCCAGGCGGTCGGCGGGCCTGTAACTCGTAGCTTTACTGGATGCTTGCTTTTCCATCTTCGTATTCTCCTAAAATTTTAAGTTGCTTGGTCAGTGGACTGATGGCCGCGATGGCCTGCTTGTAGCGCAGCATCTGGTCGAACATGACGTCCACGTAGAATTCGTATTCCCACTCGCGGCCGATGATGGGCAGCGATTGTATCTTGGTGAGGTTGATGCGGTAGAACGACAGGATGCTGAGCACTTGCGACAGGCTCCCCTCCTGGTGCGGCAGGGTGAAGACCATGCTGGCCTTGTTGGGTTCGCGGGTGCGTTGGCGGTTCAGGTCGTCCACCTGCCAGGGGTCCGCCACGACGAGGAAGCGCGTGAAGTTGTGCTTGTTGGTCTCGATGCCCTCTTCCAGCACCTTCATGCCGTAGAGCTCGGCGGCGTACTTCGAGCAGATGGCAGCGTGCCCGTAGAGGCTGTCGCGGTGGATAATCTCTGCGCTGAGGGCGGTGTCCTCGCCTTCGACGACCTTGATGTGCGGGTGGCGGCTCAGGAAGTCGCGGCACTGCATCAGGGCGATGGGGTGTGAGTGTACTTCCCGGATGCTGTCCCAGTCGTCTTCGGGCAGGCAGACGAAGCTGTGGCTGATGCGCAGCTTGTATTCGCCCACCACCTGCGTGCCGCTCTGGCGCAGCAGTTCGTAGTTGTGCAGCAGGCTGCCCGCGATGGTGTTCTCTATGGCCAGCATCCCGATGGTGTGGCTGTCCTGCCGGATGGCGTTGAATACCTCTTCGAAGGTGGCGCAGCAGATGAGTTCGATGTCCTCGCCCTCGAAGTAGCGGTGTGCCGCGATGTCGTGGTAGGAACCCAGGGTTCCTTGGATGGCTATTCGTTTCATATAACTTTGTACTAACAAAAAATCCCGCTTCCTCGGTAGGGGAGCGGGATTCATATCGTTGCTTAATTCATTGTCCTTGGTTCTTAAGCGTCACTGTCACTTGACACATACAAACTCCCGCTCTACTTTGTGGCTAAAGTAAAAGTAAAAGAAGAAGTAATATGCGTAGTTAAATGACTTCATAAGTTCTCAGTGCTTTGTATTCTCGTTTTGATTACGCGGCAAAAGTAATGCTTTTCTGTGAAAAACAAGCAAAAGTCTGCTTTTTTTTGGCTTTAACCGGCAAAAAAACTTTATCCGGGCTGCTCTGTCTCCTTTTTGTATTGCATGGGCGACACGCCGCACTGCCGCTTGAAGAACTTTCCGAAGGCCGACTGGTCGGCAAAGTGCAGCATCTCGGCCACCTCCTGCACGGACAGTGACGGGTTGCGCAGGCAGACTTTGGCCTCCTCCGTCAGCAGTTCCGTCAGGATGGTGCCTGCCGTCTTGCCGCAGAAACGCTTCAAGGCGGCGGACAGCGCGTCGGGCGAAAGCCCCACCTGCCGGGCGTACCACCCCACTTCGTGTTGCTCGCGGCAATGCGTGTGGGCCAGGTAGAAGAATTGCGCGGCTGTGTCCCCCCAATGGGGCTTGGCCTCTGTGCGCGAGGCTTGCAGGCGGCGGAAGAAGATGTTCCACAGTTCGTACAGCCAGGCGCAGGCCATGGTCTGGAGCAGTTCGCGGACAAACACGCTTCGCCCGTCGCGCAGGGTGGCCATCATGGCCTCTTCCAGCTGTAGCAGGCGCTTGCTTTCAGATTCGTTCATCGGGGAGAAGGGCGACTGGGCGAACCGCATCATGCCTTCGCTTACCTTGCTGCGCATCTGTTGGGTGGACTCCATGAAGAATTGCTGTTCGACCAGCACGAAGCAAGCGCGGTAACGGCCCACGAAGGTCACGTCCGTCCATCGGGCGTTGGAGAGAAAGTCCACGTACACCGGCGCATCGAACCCTATGCGGTCGCCGTTGGCCGTCAGGCGCAGTTCGCCCTCGTGCACATGCAGGAACACGTGCCATTGTTGGGGCGGCCAGTCATTGCGCAAGCGGAAGTCCGTTCCCGTCACTTGCGCCATCAGCAGGTTGTTGCCGTAGGTGGCGATTTCCATCTGTCCTTCGGCTGTCTGGCCGCTGCGCAACCAGGCCGTCATTGTCTCTTGCAGGTTCTCCATTATTCTATAATAGGTTAGAGTTTGAAGAAAGGAATGTTTCCGGGCGTAAAAGTAAGGCAAAACCCGTAAGCGCCGAAGCGTTTTCCATCTTATTAGCACTCTTAAAGCAAAAAAACAGTAACGCCCGGTTTGGAACCAATCTAATAAGGATTCGGACGAGAATCCCCCATCTGTTGCCCCGTAACTTTGCCCCCGATTTCAATAGAATACGTTATGACAAGGATGACAAGATTGTTTGGACGGACTACCGTCTGCGGCCTGTGCCTCGTGTGCCTGGCCGCGTGCAAGGACGCCCCGCAGCAGAGTGGCGGGGCACAGTATAAGACATTGACACTTAGCCCAACGGATCGCACGTTGACGCGTGAGTACACCGCCGTGGTCGAAGGACGGCAGAGCGTGGAGATTCGCCCGCAGGTGAGCGGCACCATCACCGAGGTGTGCATCGACGAAGGCGCGAAGGTGAGCAAGGGGCAACCGCTGTTCATCATCGACCAGGTGCCCTACCGGGCGGCACTGGAAACAGCCGTGGCCAACGTGCGCAGCGCCGAGGCGGCCGTGGCTACCGCCCGCATGACCGCCGACAGCAAGCAGACGCTCTTCGACAATAAGGTGGTGTCCGCCTTCGACCTGCAAACGGCCAAGAACTCGCTGCTGGAGGCCGAGGCGGCTTTGGCGCAGGCCAAGGCGCAGGAAACGAGCGCCAGGAATGACCTGTCGTACACCGTGGTGAAAAGCCCCGTGGACGGCGTGGCGAGCATGATTCCCTACCGCGTGGGGGCGTTGGTCGACGCCAGCATCCAGACCCCGCTCACCACCGTCTCCGACGACGAGGAGATGTACGTCTACTTCTCCCTGACCGAGAGCCAGGTGCTGGGCCTCATCCGTGAGCACGGAACGCTGGACAAGACCTTGGCGCAGATGCCCGAAGTCTCGCTGCGGCTGAGCGACGGCCAGCCGTATGCCCACACGGGGCACATCGACGCCATCAGCGGAACCATCAGCAGCGGCACGGGCGCGGTGAGCCTGCGGGCCACCTTCCCCAATTCCGAACGGATGCTGCGCAACGGCAGCAGCGCCACGCTCGTCTTCCCCTATCAGCGGGACAGCGTGCTGGTCGTGCCGCAGGAGGCTACCTACGAGATACAGGACAAGGTATTCGTATACAGAGTGGTGGACGGTAAAGCCACTTCGGCGCAAGTCACCGTCTTCCCCGTCAGCGACGGACAGGAGTACATCGTGGAGAGCGGGCTGAAGGCAGGCGATGTCATCGTGGCCGAAGGTGCCGGCCTGCTGCAAGAGGGTACCCCTATCCCATAAGGATTTTGTGAGCGATGCGCTCAAGCAGGCTTGAGGACACCGCTCAAGCATGCTTGAGGAGTGCGCTCAAGGGAGCTTGAGGACATCGCTCAAGGGAGCTTGAGGAGTGCGCTCACAAATTCAACGGTTGATTGCTTGAGAATTTTCAAGGAATCAGCTCGGTACTCAGGAAGAATTTTTTTCAAGATTACTACCTCATTATATTATAGCTACGTATTATGAAACTGAAACTCTTTATAGACCGCCCCATCTTGGCCTGCGTCGTGTCGGTGCTTATCCTGCTGGTGGGGCTTATCGGC
>DWZE01000113.1 GCA_019118325.1 Candidatus Bacteroides intestinavium | reverse complement strand
GGAGTTAGACGGAGTTATCGCTCCGCTCAAGGAGTTAAAGGCCAATACCAGAATACCAGATTTGCATGGCTGATGCCGGAAATCGCCGGACCAACTATTGGCCTATAACTCCCTCTAACTCCTTATAACTCACTCCCATTCCTCAAAGATAAATTATCATTTAATTCTGATTACTTACTTAATAAATAGAAACAACTATGGGATTATTAGACGGAAAAGTTGCCATTGTGACGGGTGCAGCCCGCGGCATTGGTAAGGCTATCGCATTGAAATTTGCTTCGGAAGGAGCTAACGTGGCATTCACGGACCTGCTGATTGACGAGAATGCCCAGGAGACTGAGAAAGAAATCGCTGCTTTCGGCGTCAAGGCCAAAGGCTATGCTTCGAATGCGGCCAATTTTGAGGATACGGCCAAGGTGGTGGAGCAGATTCATGCTGACTTCGGCCGCATTGATATCCTGGTGAACAATGCCGGCATCACGCGCGACGGACTGATGATGCGCATGAGCGAGCAGCAATGGGACATGGTGCTGAACGTGAACCTGAAGTCGGCTTTCAACTTCATCCACGCTTGCACGCCCATCATGATGCGCCAGCGTAGCGGCAGCATCATCAACATGGCTTCCGTGGTGGGTGTACACGGCAATGCCGGTCAGTCCAACTATGCCGCTTCCAAGGCCGGTCTGATTGCCTTGGCCAAGTCCATTGCCCAGGAACTGGGTTCGCGCGGCATCCGTGCCAACGCCATTGCCCCGGGCTTCATCATCACCGCCATGACCGACGCCCTCTCTGACGAGGTGAAGGCAGAATGGGCCAAGCGTATCCCCTTGCGCCGTGGCGGTACGCCCGAAGACGTGGCCAATATCGCTACGTTCCTGGCATCGGACATGTCATCTTATGTTTCCGGCCAGGTCATCCAAGTGGACGGCGGCATGAATATGTAACTATCTAAAATGAAGAATGAAGAATAGCGCTTCGGCAAGATGAAGAATCTCCGTGGAAAGCGGAATAAATTCTTCATTCTTCATTCTCAATTCTTCATTAATATATGACCGTTCTCTACGAAGACAATCATATCATCATCGTCAACAAGACCGCTTCCGAGATAGTTCAGGGAGACAAGACGGGCGACACACCTCTGTCGGAGATTGTGAAGCAATATCTGAAAGAGAAGTACGCCAAGCCCGGCAATGTCTTCATCGGTGTCACCCACCGGCTGGACCGCCCCGTAAGCGGTCTTGTCGTGTTTGCCAAGACCAGCAAAGCCTTGGCGCGCCTGAACGAGATGTTCAAGGGCAGCGAAGTGAAGAAGACCTATTGGGCCGTGGTGAAGGAACGTCCGCCTCGGGACGAGGACGAACTGGTGCATTATCTGGTGCGCAACGAGAAGCAGAACAAGAGTTATGCTTATGACACGGAGCGCCCGGGCAGCAAGAAGGCTGTGTTGCACTATCGCCTCATTGGCCGCTCGCAGAACTATTACCTGCTGGAGGTGGACCTGAAGACGGGGCGTCACCACCAGATAAGGTGTCAGTTGGCCAAGGCCGGCTGTCCTATCAAGGGAGACTTGAAGTATGGTTTCCCCCGCTCCAACCCGGACGGCAGTATCAGCCTGCATGCACGCCGCATCCGCTTTGTGCATCCCGTTTCCCGGCAGATGATAGATGTGGAGGCACCTCTGCCTCCCGGCAACTTATGGAATGGCTTTGAATTCTTAACAACCGATTTATCCCAATGAAAAAGATTATTTTAGCCTCGGCTCTGTTGTGTCTGGGCTTGACTGTCCGTTCACAAGAGAAAGTGACGGACTATGAGATGTGTCCGGCCCTGACGGTACGGATGCCCCTGCAAGGTGACAGTATCAACCAGCAGGGGGAGAGATTTGGCGCTGCGGAATTACTGAAAACAGATATCCCCCTGGATTGTGAGGGAACCGTCCGTATCTCGGCCGATACAGCCGGATATGTTACGGTGGACAAGCCCCAATCCGACAATCTGCTTTACGTCTTTTCCACCCGCATGCGTGCCGAACGTTTTATGAAAGGACAGTTGAAAGTGACTTCTCCTGCCCGCTTTGAGGTCTTTGTCAACGGCGTGTCCAAGCGGACAAAGACTACGGCCGAAGACAGCCTTTCGCAGGTGCAGCCTGTTGTGATAGACTTGCGCCTGGAGCCGGAAGCCGATTATGAAGTGGCTGTCAAGTTGCTTTCCACGGCCGGGGACAAGGCTGACCCTGTCTTAAAGTGCGAGTGGGAGAAGGGAAAGGAATTTGCCGATGTGACTTGCCGCATCGCTCCCGACCTGAAACGTCGTCTTTCCTTGTTTGATACGAACTTTGGCAGTCGTGTCCGTTCGGTGTCCCTTTCGCCGGACGGGAAGTACCTGCTGACCCGTTATAGCGACAGCTATGACTTGAAGCGTTCGCGCTCCCATACTGAACTGACCGAAGTGAAGTCGGGCCGTGTGATTCTGCCCAATGCCAATGAGAATATGCGTTGGATGGCCAAAGGCAGCCGGCTGTACTACACGGTGACGGGCCGTGAGGGCAATGACCTCCTCATTTACGATCCCGCCACAGGCAATGAAACCGTGGTGCGCCGCGACATTCCTGAAGGCTATTTCACTTGGTCGCCCAACGAAGATTACCTGATTTATACGGAAACCGCCGAAGGAGAGAAAGTCAATGGCCCCCTGAAGCGTCTGCTGCATCCCGATGACCGTATTCCCGGCGCACGTAACCGCTATTATCTGGTGAAGTATGACCTGGCTACCGGTTTGTCCGAGCGGCTGACCTTTGGCAGCCATTCAGTGTACTTGAACGACATCTCGCCCGACGGCACTAAGTTGCTTTGTACGGCTCATAAGCCCAACATCACCCAATGTCCTTTCTCTTTGAATTCGGTCTTTCAACTTGACCTGTCTACGTTGAAAACTGATACCTTGGTGAAGTGGGATGCCTATGTCAACGGAGCTTCTTATTCGCCCGACGGCACACAACTGCTTCTGACAGGCAGTCCCTCGGCTTTTGGCGGTATCGGTAAGAATTGCGGGGACTTGCCCATTGCCAATGATTTTGACGTGCAGGCTTTCCTGATGGATTTATCCACCGAAGAGGTAACCCCTATCACCCGTGACTTCAATCCGGCCATTATCAATGCCGCGTGGAATCGTGCCGATGGCTGTATCTATTTCAATACTACCGACAAGGATTGCCAGCACATTTATCGTTACAACCCCGGGAAGGCATCGTTCGAGATGCTGGCGTTGGAACAGGATGTCATCAGTAATTTCTCTGTGCCCGATGACAACGCCACGCTGATGGCCTACGTGGGTGGAGGCAATACCAGTGCCGGTGTGGCCTATCTGTACGACCGCAAGAAAGGCAAGTCCACTCTGTTGGCCAATCCGATGCAGGAACGGCTGGACGAGATAGAACTGGGCGAAATGCAGCCTTGGAATTTTACGGCAGCCGATGGCACCGTGATTGAAGGCATGATGTGTCTGCCTCCTTCCTTCGATCCGCAGAAGAAATATCCTTTGATCGTCTATTATTACGGCGGCACCACGCCCACCACGCGTGGCATGACTTCGCCCTATAGTCCCCAGTTGTTCGCTTCGCGCGACTATGTGGTCTATGTCATCAATCCCAGCGGTGCCATCGGTTACGGGCAGGAATTCTCCGCCCGCCACGTCAATGCCTGGGGGGACTGGACAGCTGACGAGATCATCGAGGGAACGAAAAAGTTCTGTGAAGCCCATCCGTTTGTGGATGCTAAACGCATCGGTTGCCTGGGCGCCTCTTACGGTGGCTTTATGACGATGTATCTCCAGACCAAGACCGACCTCTTTGCCGCCGCCGCCTCTCATGCCGGCATCAGCAACGTGACGAGTTATTGGGGTGAAGGCTATTGGGGATATTCCTATAACGCTGTGGCCGCCGCCGAAAGTTATCCGTGGAGCAACCCTGAACTCTTCACCAAGCACGGCGCCCTGTTCAATGCGGACAAAATCAAAACGCCTCTCTTGCTGCTGCATGGCACGGTGGACACCAATGTGCCCATCGGCGAGAGCATCCAACTCTACAATGCCTTGAAGATTCTGGGCAAGCCCGTGGAATTCATTACCGTGGACGGTGAGAATCACTTTATCAGCGATTACGAGAAGCGCGTCCTCTGGCATAACTCCATCATGGCTTGGTTTGCCCGCTGGTTGCAGGACAGCCCCGAATGGTGGAATGACCTCTATCCCGAGCGGCACTGGTAAACGCCGGAAACGTGTTTGAAAGTGATGGTACGTGGATGATATGTATTATCTGCGTGCCATTCTTTTGTATGTTCGGCATGATAACGGGTGCAACTCCCCAATGAGCCCTAATAGCGGGAATCATACAGCCAAAAGCAAGGGTGTCCATCGCGAGTTGGAATCTGAAAAGAAGCTGGCGGCAAACATCTGGTCTGACGAACAGAAACTTCATATAAGGCATACTCGTTGGCGGAATTAATTGGGGCATGAAAGCCTACGATCGGGGATATCTCCGGGCTAGGGCGGAGATATCTTCGGACAAGGACGGAGATATCTTCGGACAAAAGCGGAGATATCTACCCGCAAAGCCGCACAAGGGACTGACAGATAAAGTGCATATTGTGGTCATAATTCCGCCAACGGGTAAGGCATATAACCGTGGGTAAGGTTGCTAAACAAACCAAAGCCCTGTAGCTATTCGGAACGGTTGGTGTAAATGTCATAGTAGCAAGCGTGTCGATAAGTTTGCGAAGGACAGAACTTTATTTAAACGATAATAACTGAAAACTACCGTATGCAGGAGAGAATGCACAAAATTGGAACTGAAGTTTCAGGCTTCCCCCAGAGAGGTAAGACGGAATCTGAATGGTATGTGGGAGCGCAGACCTGCCTATGGATGGTTGAAGACAATGTCGTGGAAGTACCATTTGACGGAGAGCATCTGTTAGAATCAATTCTTTCACCCGAAAATCTGAACAAGGCTTATAAGTCTGTAATCAGAAACA
>DWZE01000112.1 GCA_019118325.1 Candidatus Bacteroides intestinavium | reverse complement strand
GGCGGCATCAAGATACACCGCACGGATTGCCCCAACGCTCCGGAGATGCGCCAACGCTTCGGCTACCGCATTGTCCGCGCACGCTGGGCAGGCAAGGCAGAGGGGACGCAATACCCCATCACCCTGCGCGTGGTGGGACACGATGACATCGGCATCGTCACCAACATCACTTCCATCATCAACAAGGAGGACGGCATCACCCTGCGCAGCATCAGCATTGACTCCAACGACGGCCTTTTCTGGGGAAACCTCACCGTCATGCTGGGCGACACCGCCCGGCTGGAGGCACTCATCAAGAAACTGCGCACGGTGAAGGGAGTAAAGCAGGTGACAAGAAACTGAGAAAAACATGAAATACGATTACAAGAAACAACTCCGCAGTTTCCGCTACGCCTGGCAAGGCATCCGCCAATGCGTGGGGCGCGAACAAAACCTCAGTTTCCACCTCATCGTCACCGTGCTGGTGATAGGAGTTGGCTTTGCCTTCGGCATAACACCGGGCGAATGGACAGCCATCTGCCTCTGCATCGGGCTGGTAGTGAGCGCCGAATTGTTCAACACGGCCATTGAGCGGCTGGTGGACCTCGTGTCGCCCCAGCGGCATCCCCTGGCCGGGCAGGTAAAAGACATCGCCGCCGGGGCGGTACTGGTATGCGCCCTGGCGGCGATTGCCGTAGGATTGATTATCTTCGTGCCCTATCTGACACGCATCTTCTTATAATATATCCGCGTGACACCGACGTACAGCACCAAGGCAAACGCCATCCACGCGAATGGCTCCCACAAGGGATAGGTCTCCACAACCTGCGCATAGGCCACGCCCAGCAGCAAGCCGGCATCCACGAAGAAGTGAAAGGTCACATTACCCGTGGCCCGCTGGCAATGGTGGGACAACTTGACGAACATACGCACCAGCCACGGTGCCAATACGGCCAGAAGAAACAACCAGGCCATCCCTCCCCGCATGGGCAATGCCAACATGCCGCAAGCAAAAGCCAGGATAGCCACGTTAAGCCCCGGCAACAAGGCACGCACCAGCAGGTAACGGTCACTGCTCACCATCGGCAAGCCGATAGGCGCCCGGAAAGGCACATACATCCACGCAGCCGCCAGCACGCCCACTCCACCGGCCAAGACAGGCAGCAGCCAGTGATACGTACTGAGGGGCATCAGCCACAAGCCTGCCACCCCACCGATGACCATACCCAGCCGCGAGCAGAAGGCATAGACCATGTTGGCTTTTGTGCGGTGGCCTGTATGCACCACGTCGATGCTCAGCGTCACAGCCGCCGACGTGGCCAATCCGAAACATACCCCGTGCAGCAGGGACAGGACAGCATATTGGGGCGGCGTCGAGGCATAGGCATAACCGATGAAGACGAGCAGCATCCCCAAAAATGGATAGCCCAGCACATGCTTGCGCCTGAACTTGTCCGCCAGCCAGGCATTGAACGCCCCCGCCACCTGCATCCCCGTCAGAAAGGGGAAAAAGATGTCCAGCACCACCCCCGACCGCATCAGGGGCAACAGCACCGCGTAGGCTGAGGCATAGAGCAGAAAGCCCGACACGCACACCAGCCCGAAATTGCGGTTGTACAAGGGAGGATTATCAGTATTGTTCTTTCTCATTGGGGAAATCCAGGTTCTTCACATCACTGACATAGCGGCTGATGGCATCCGTCATCACCGTGTAGAGGTCGGCATAGCGGCGAAGGAAACGCGGACGGAAACCGTTGTTCATGCCCAGCATATCCTGTGCCACGAGCACCTGTCCGTCCACGTCGCCCCCGGCACCGATGCCGATGACGGGAATGGACAGTTCGTGGGACACACGCCCGGCCAGCGCAGCGGGTATCTTCTCCAGCACCAAACCAAAGCAACCGGCCTCTTCCAGCAAGTGGGCATCGCGCACCAGCTTCTCGGCTTCAGCATCATCCTTGGCGCGGACGGTGTAGGTACCATACTTGTTGATGCTCTGCGGCATCAGGCCCAGATGCCCCATCACGGGGATGCCTGCCTGGATGATGCGCTTCACTGTGCTGATGATTTCCTCGCCGCCCTCCATCTTCAGGGCATCAGCGTGACTCTCTTTCATGATGCGGATGGCGGAATGGACACCCTCCAGTTCGTTGCCTTGGTAGGAACCGAAAGGCATGTCCACCACCACCATGGCCCGGCGCACACCGCGCACCACGCTCTTGGCATGATAAATCATCTGGTCAAGTGTGATGGGTAACGTCGTCACGTTGCCTGCCATGACATTGGAGGCAGAGTCGCCCACCAGGATGACGTCCACCCCGGCACCGTCCACAATTTGGGCCATGGTGTAGTCATACGAAGTCAACATGGATATTTTTTCGCCCCTCTGTTTCATCTCTACGAGGCGATGGGTAGTTACTTTACGATTGTCTTCTGAAATGTATCCAGCCATGATTATAATGATTAGTGTTTAGCGATTAATGTTTGACAATGTATCACACAGATTTTCGTAAGTGAAACCGCGGAAGTCGTCTATGACCCGATGGCTCAACGGGGCGATGGCTTCGCGGGGATTTGTCGTGGCCACGCCGATGACGAGTGCGCCCGATGCCATGCCAGCCTTCAGCCCGTTGAAGGAATCTTCGAACACGCAAGTATCGGCAGGCGTGGTGCCGAGGGTACGCATCCCCAACTGGTAACAATCAGGGTCGGGCTTGGAGCGACGGAAATGCTCGGCGGTAAGGATGCGGTCGAACAAGGCGGGTATCTCCGGACGATGGCGATAGACAGCAGCCATCTTCTGTTCGTTAGAGCTGGTAACTACCGCCATACGCACGTCGTGGCGGCGCAGGTCGGCCAGGAAATCGAGGATGCCGGGCACGTAGTCATAGGTCATCTGCTCCTCATAACGGACAAGGGCATCGGTCAATGCCGGCCTCAACTGCGGGTCGGGAAAGAACTTGTCGTAGATATAGGTCAGCGTCTGTCCTTTGACGCGGTCTCCGAAGCCGGGGTCGCCCAAGTAGTCTTCGCCTATCTTATTCCAGAAGAGGCTGTATTGCCCCTCGGTATCCACTATCACGCCGTCGAAGTCAAAAAGGACGGCCCTGCAAAGCGTGTTATCCATAAAACATTGCATTGTTGTTAAATCGGGCACAAAGGTCTGAAATCTATCCGACAGATGCAAGATATTTCGTACCTTTGCACGGTTTTTTATCCACGGTCAACTCCTATACATTATATAATATATAACGAGAGATAAGCGTATGAACCAAAACAATCCTCATCTCATGGGCACGGAGCCCATCGGCAAATTGCTGTTGCAATACTCCATTCCTGCCATCATCGGCATGACCATTGTTTCGCTCTACAACATCATCGACAGCATCTTCATCGGCCACGGCGTCGGTCCGATGGCCATTGCTGGCTTGGCCATCACTTTCCCGATGATGAACCTGACGGCGGCTTTCGGCAACCTGGTGTCAGCTGGCGGCTCCACCATCTCGTCCATCCGCTTGGGACAGAAAGACCTGGTGGGCGTCAACAAGGTGCTGGGCAATACGTTGATGCTTTGCATCGTCAATTCCGTCATTTTCGGAGGACTGTCCTTCCTCTTCCTCGACTACATCCTGCGCTTCTTCGGCGCAAGCAGCGAGACCCTGCCCTATGCCCGGGACTTCATGCAGATTATCCTGGCAGGAACGCCCTTCGCCTACGTGATGATTGGCATGAACTACGTGATGCGTGCCACGGGCCATCCCAAGAAAGCCATGCTGACGTCCATGACCAGTGTGCTGGTCAACGTCATCCTGGCACCCCTGTTCATCTTCCAGTTCGACTGGGGCATCCGCGGCGCCGCCCTGGCCACGGTGTGCTCGCAGTTCATCGGGATGCTGTGGGTGCTCAACCACTTCCTCAACAAGAAGAGCGACATCCGCCTGCAACGCCCCTACCTGCGGCTGGAGCGGCGCATCGTGAATGATATTTTCTCCATCGGCATGTCGCCTTTCCTGATGAACGTCACGGCCTGCGTCATCGTCATCATCATCAACAACAGCCTGCAAAACCACGGAGGCGACATGGCCATCGGTGCCTACGGCATCATCAACCGCCTGCTAATGCTCTACCTGATGATTGTCATGGGCCTCACCATGGGCATGCAGCCTATCATCGGCTATAACTTCGGTGCACGCAAGCTTGAACGGGTAAAGCAGACGCTGCGCCTAGCCATTATTTCGGGCGTATGCATCACCACCAGCGGCTTCCTTATCTGCGAACTGCTGCCCCACGCCGTGTCGGGCATCTTCACCAGCGACGATGGACTCATCAACATGGCAGCCCACGGCCTTCGTATCTGCGTGGCCATGTTCCCCGTCATCGGAGCACAGATTGTCATCGGCAACTTCTTCCAAAACATCGGCCTGGCCAAGATGAGCCTGTTCCTCTCCCTGACGCGTCAGCTCATCTTCCTGCTGCCCTGCCTACTCGTATTCCCCGGCATTTGGGGACTGGATGGCGTATGGGCAAGCCTGCCGGTCAGTGACTTACTAGCTTTCCTGACGGCGGTGGCAGCATTGTTGTGGTATATGCGGAGGCAAAAGCGGATGGTGACAGATTGACATAAGAATATTTGGAGGACATAAGAACTGAGAAACATATTTTTAAGACAAAGGAACATAGGAACATATTATTTACATAGAGACATATTTTCAGTAGATAGAAAGGATGAAAGATACGGAAGAGATTATCAGAACTGTCATACGATGTGCTTCGAAAGTAAGGAGACATCTGGCAGCAGGCTTTTTAGAGTCTATATACCAAAAAGCACTGACCATAGAATTGCAGGCCTGTGGTTTGCAGGCGGAAATGGAATACCCCATACAAGTATATTACCGCGATATCGTGGTCGGAGAGTTCAAGGTAGACATTCTGGTAGAGCGACGAATTATCGTAGAATTGAAAGCCGTCTTAAATCTGCATCCCATACATGAAGCCCAGTTAGTCAATTATCTCACCGCCACACACATCGACGATGGCCTCCTCATCAATTTCGGAGGGGAGAAGTTGGAAATCAAACGGAAATACCGCATCTATCGTCCTCCACAACCCTAACGATGTTCCTTTGTCCCTCAAATTATGTTCCTTTGTCTTAAAAATATGTTCCTCTGTTCCTTTGTCCAAAACTATAGCCCTTATATTCCTTTGTCTCAAAAAAATTTGTACCTTTGCCCACGAAACCCTAACTTAAACATCTTAATCTTATGAACGTACAAAGCATTGGAGAAAACGCCGGCATCGTCTGGAAACAATTAGCAAGCGAACATCGCAAGTGGGAATACGCGGAAGTGAAGGCCGCCACCGGCCTGGCCGACCGCGACCTAAACGCCGCCATCGGATGGCTGGCACGCGAGGGCAAAGTGGAAATTGAGGAAAGCAAGGTGGGCCGCAAGACCATCATCTACCTCACACTCTGCTACTACATCAGCTGACAACTGCCCACTGCGGCACCGATACAAGAAAGGGGAGGAATCAATGAATACCTCCCCTTTCTTGTATCCAACCCCGGACCGGGTCATTCGCTCTTGATGCTCTTCACCGGATTCTCGTTGGCAATGCGCCAAGCCTTGACCACCACGATGCAGACAATGACCACCAGCAGCAGCACCGCCAACCCGACGAAGTGCAGCGGACTGATGCTGACCTGCCCGGCAAACTGCGTGAGCCACTCCGTGCCCACATACCAGGCCACCACCGAACCCACCGCCACGCAAGGCACCGCAATCAGCAGCACGCCGCGCGACAACAACCGCAGGATGTCCCCCGCTGTGGCACCGTTGACCTTGCGGAGCGCAATCTCCTTGGAACGGCGGCCCGTCTCGTCGTTCACATAGCCGATAAGCCCCATCAGCACGATGAGGATGATGAACACCGAGGTGAGCAGCACCGAGTTGCGGAAGTGCGACACGCCGTGGTAATAGTCACGCAACATCATCTCCACACTGATGAAGTGCAGCGCCAGGTCGGGGAAGGTCTCTTGAACAAAGGCATTCAGCTTGCCCAGATTCTCGTCGTAGGGCTGTCGCAAGCGGACGTCGAGCACGTGGGGCGCAGCGCCCGCCACGAGAGCGATGGGCTGCTGCGGCATGTAGAAGCCCTGATTGCGCAGGTCGGGCAGGGAGATAACCCGGTACTCGATGTCCCACCCGTTACTATTGAGAGACATGTGACGGCCGAAGACGCGGTCTATGTTTGCATTCACGGCATCAATATCCTCGGCGTGACGCAGACGAAGGATGGCATAGAACATGTCATTGCCCCGCCACCCGCCGCCATTGATGTAGCCGCCGCCCGCGTGGATAGAGCGCACAAACTCGTAGCGGCCCAGGAAAGTATTGTCCGGCATGTCTCGGTAGATGCCGCGCACGGTCAGACGGTCCTGCTTGTCCAAGGTCAGTTCGCGACCAATGGGCGATTCGTCGCCAAACACCTGCTTCGCGAAGCTCTGCGAGAGGAAGACGGCATTCTCCTGCCCCATGTCGCGCCGGTTGCCCTCCAGCACCTCGATGCCCAGGGTCTGGAAGAAGGCGGTGTCGGCCATGATGTAGCGCGTGTTGACCAGTTGCTTGTCATTATAGTACACCATCTGCCCGCCGAACGTACCGATGGTGCTGGCTGTCTCAACCCACTCCGGCATCTCCTCGGCCAAGGTAGGTGCCATGACATCGAAAACGGTGAGGTCATAAGGGGTGCTCCCATAACTCCGGCGGGCGCCGGTATCTTCATCATACATGGCGCAACGCACCATCACCAGCCGCTCTGACTCAGGATAACATCTCTCATAATTCAGCTCGTAGGCTATCTGCGCGAAGAGCAGCACGCCCACCAGCAGGCCAAGGGTGAGCGACAGCAGCTTGATGAAGCTGGACGTGCGGCCCCGGCGCAGGGTCTGTATCGTATAGTATAGGTATCTCATAAGATAGTGTTTAGTGATTAGCGATTAGTGATTAGCGTTTAGTGCTAAGTGATTAATAAGGCGTTCGATAGCAATGTACTAATCACTTAGCACTAAACGCTAATCACTAAATTACGTTCTTCGTGCTCGCCACCACGCTCCCGTCGAACAGGTGCACCGTGCGGTAAGCGAAAGAGGCGTCGTGCTGCGAGTGCGTCACCATGACGATGGTCGTGCCCTCCTTGTTCAGTTCGGTCAGGAGGTTCATCACCTCGGCGCCGTTCTTCGAGTCGAGGTTGCCCGTAGGCTCGTCGGCCAGGATGAGCTTGGGGTTGGTGACGACGGCGCGGGCGATGGCCACGCGTTGCTGCTGACCGCCCGAGAGTTGCTGGGGGAAGTGCTTGGCGCGGTGGCCGATGTTCATGCGGCGCAGGATGGCGTTCACCCTCTCCTTGCGTTCGGCAGCCTTGATGCCGAGGTAGGTCAGCGGCAGCTCGACGTTCTCGAAGACGTTGAGTTCGTCTATCAGGTTGAAGCTCTGGAAGACGAAGCCCAGCCGCCCCTTGCGGACGCGGGTGCGCTCCTTCTCCTTCAGCCCGGCCACCTCTTGGCCCAGGAGGCGGTAACTGCCCTCGGTGGGATTGTCCAGCAGGCCCAATATATTTAATAAGGTGGACTTGCCACAGCCCGACGGGCCCATGATGGCTACGAATTCGCCTTCCTTCACTTCCAGGTTGACGTGGTTCAAGGCTACGGTCTCTACTTCCGACGTGCGGAATACTTTGCTGATGTCGTTGATCTGAATCATGATAAGTATGTATTAGTTATTAATAATGTCATTGATTGATAAGGTTCCATCACCTATGGAACTTGGTTCCACCGCCCATGGAACCTGGTTCCACTGCCTACGGAACTTGGTTCCACCGCCTATGGAACCAAGTTCTCCCATAGGGCATCATTCGCTCTTCAGGCTGATGACGGGATTCTCGTTGGCAATGTGCCACGTGCGCCACAAGACGCAGCCCAGGATGACCAGCAGGTTGACGATGGCCACGAGCACATACACCGCCCAACCGGCCGAGACGCGGGCGGAGAACATCTCCATCCACAGCCCGTTGACGTAGGCCGCCGCGCAGACGCCGACCGCTACCGCCGGCACGGCCACCCAGAGGATGTCGCGGCCCAGCAGCTCGAGGATGCCCGACGCCTCGGCGCCGTTGACCTTGCGGATGGCTATCTCCTTGGAGCGTCTTTGCACCTCGTCGGCCGTGTAGCCCAGGAGGCCCATCAGCATCACTAAGAACATGACCAAGGCGGCCACCATCATGGCGTTGCGCAGGACGCGGACGGGGTTGTAAAGACGGTCGGCTTCGCTCTGCATGGAGTAAATGTCAATGGTCTTATCTGGATAGGCATTGACGGTGGCCTGCTGTAGTTTCAGCAGGTTGTCGCCGAAGGGTTCCTTCAGCTTGAAGAACAGGTTGCCGCCGAAACTCGTTTTGGCGAAGCCGATGTAGGGTGCAGGCTGCTCGTAGAAACCGCCCATCTGGAAGTCCTTCAACAAGCCGACCACCTTGACGTTCACTCCCATGGTGTTCACCATGCACCCCACCACGTCGTCACCCCAGTGCATCATGCGGGCCAGCGTCTCGTTCACTACCACCTCGTCATACCAATGCTCCAGCCCTTCCAAGCGGGGCATACGGCCTTTCAAAAGGGTCATGCCCATGAAGTCGGCGTAGTTCGGACGGATTTGGTCGAAGCGGGCGGAGAAGAGCGAATTGCCGCCCTCGTCGTTTATCATCGTGCCACTGTAACCCATCAAGGGGTCGCCGCCGGCCGTCACATCCTCCACATAGGGCAGGGAGCGGAAGAAGTGTTCGGCACCCTCACTCTCCTCGGCTGTTGCGAAAGGAATATAGCCCGTAGCCACACGCTCCGTGCTGAATCCCATGTCCTTACTGGTCACATAATCATACTGCACCGTCACCATCCACATCACCCCGCAGATGAAGGCCACCCCAGCAAATTGTACGAACAGCAGCGGGCGCTTCCACCCCTTCTTGCCCTCGGTATAGCGGCGGAACACCTGCGTGACGGGTATCCTTGCAAACAGTTGCCCCGGCAGCACGCCGCCTATCAGGAAGAGCAGCAGTACCGTCCCGACAGGCACCCAAAGGCGGTTGCCCGTAAAGAGATTGGCCAGCCGTGTGGCAGCCGTGTCCTCCACAAAGTCCTGGAAGGCAAAGAGCAGGAATACCATAACCACCAAGGCCAGACCGATGATGAGAGCCGTCTCTGCCAGAAACATCCCGAAGATACCTGCGCTGCTGGCCCCGCTGCACTTCTGCACGCCCACGGCCTTGGCCCGCCGCGACAGGGAGGAGATGGAGATGAGCGCATAGTTCAACGCGGCGATGAAGAGGATGGCAAAGCCCATCACCGTGAGGATGACCGCAGAACGCTTCATGTCCTCATATCCCCGGTACGTGTCGCGCAGCGGGGCAATCTTCGCGGTATAGCCATACACCTTCTTGTCTTCCGACGGACGGTATTTATCCACCATCGCCCCCAAGCGACTGTTCAGCACCTCGGCATCCGCACCCGGCTTCAGACGGATGTATTGGAAATAAGAATCTCCCCCACTCCACGAATAATTGCTCACCTCAGCCGCCCACGACGGAGGCAGGGAGACAATGCCCTCGGCCTTCAACGTCGTGTTGTCCGGCAGGTCGGCATACGTGCCCCTCACCGTCAGGTCACGCTCGTGGTTATAGCTGATGACCTTGCCTATGGGGTCTTCCGTGCCAAACATCTTCCGTGCCAGCGTCTCGCTTAGGTAAACGACATTGGGCTGCTGGAGGTCTTGCACGGGATTGCCGCTCAGCACCTCAATGCCCATCGTACGGAAGAACAGGGAGTCGGCGGCAATCTTCTTGTCGTCGAAGCGGGTGTTACCGTAATAGAGCGGGTTGCTCACCAGCCAGTGTGCGGTGCACGTGGCCGATTCTACTTGTTCAGGGAAGCTCTCCAGGATGGCGCCTGCCACGGGACCGCAGTTCATCTCCTGCCAATCCAGCTTCTCGCCCTTCACCGTAAACTGGCTCCACACCTGGTAGAGGCGGTCGTTGTCCGGGAAACACGTATCGTAACTCTGCTCGAACGCCACGCGGGCAAAGAGCAGGATGCTCATCGTCAGTCCCAAGCCGAGGGAGACGACCTTCAACAGATTGCTCCCTTTCGAGTGGAGCAGGGTCTGGATAACGTAATGCAGTTGTTTCATATCGTTAAGTTTATGCTCAGTTCTCACCCTTTTCCAATACCAAAATCGTGCCAAACCCCTATACGCCTGATAACAACGTATTTAGAAAAACGCCCTCGCACCCCGGTGTCTAATTTTTAGACACTGGTGTCTAATTTTTAGACACTGGTGTCTAATTTTTAGACAACCGCAGGCGGGGAAAACCGTCAAATAGAGTAATAAATAAGGAATATGTATCATCGACGGTTAGGAAGAAAACTCTATCTTTGCGACGGGTTTTGTAACAGCATCTACCAAGTTGTAACCGAATCTCCCCAATTACACATCTATGAATTACTTGCAATGAAGAAACTTACCTTTCTCCTGCTGTCCGCCGGATGCCTGCTAGCCACGTCCTGCGACCTGATTGACTACCACCCCTACGACGTGCGCATCGAAGGGGAAACTGACGTCAATGCACACCACATCGAACAAATAGAGGCAGCCTGTCTCGGTAAAGACACTATCCGATTCATCACCATGGGCGACTCGCAACGCTGGTATGACGAGACGGAAGACTTCGTCAACCACGTGAACCGGCGGGACGACCTCGACTTCGTCATCCACGGCGGCGACATGAGCGACTTCGGCCTGACGGACGAATTCCTGTGGCAACGCGACATCATGAACGGCCTCCGCGTGCCCTACGTGGCCCTCATCGGCAACCACGACTGCCTGGGCACAGGCGAAGAGACGTATCGCGCCGTCTTCGGCAACCCCAATTTCTCGTTCATCGCCGGGCGGGTGAAGTTCGTCTGCCTCAACACCAATGCCATCGAGTATGACTACTCCACCCCCGTGCCTGACTTCGACTTCATCGAGAACGAACAGACGGCCCGGGCCGACGAGTTCGACAAGACCGTCGTCTGCATGCACATCCGCCCCGGCTGCGACGAGTTCAACAACAACGTGGACCGCGTCTTCCAGCACTACATCACCAGCTTCCCCGGCCTCCAGTTCTGTACCGCCGCCCACGAACACCGCCTGTTCGAAGAAGACCTCTTCGGCGACGGCATCATGTACTATATGAGCGACTGCATGAAACACCGCAACTATTACGTATTCACCATCACCCCCGACGGCTATGAAAGAGAAATCGTCTACTATTAACAGCATATATAATAAGGTGTACTTCCGGGTCCTGGCCATCCTCCTCCTGACCGCGGCATTCCTCCCCCTGTCCGCCCAAGAAACGGCAGGCACGGCAGACACCGTGATTATCGTCAAGACCCTGCGCGACACGCTGTGGATGTCCCCTATCCAAGAACTCCGCGACATACGCACCGGTCCCCAACCCACCAACAGCTACGACCGACGTGTCCGCCGCTACCGCCGGCACTGGGCCGCCCTCATCCCCACACACACCAAACTGCAATTTGCCGGCAACATGGGCCTGCTGTCCTTCGGCTTCGGATGGGACTACGGCAAACGCAACCAGTGGGAGACCGACCTGCTGTTCGGCTTCGTGCCCAAATATGAGTCGGACAAGGCCAAGGCCACCTTCACGCTGAAGCAGAACTACATCCCCTGGTCGTTGCAAATCAAGGAGAGCCGCTTCTCCGCCGAGCCGCTGGCCTGCGGCCTGTATTTCAACACGGTTTTCGGCGATGAGTTCTGGGTCAGCGAGCCGGAGCGTTATCCCAAGGGCTACTACGGCTTCTCGTCCAAAGTGCGCATCCATGTCTTCCTGGGACAACGGCTGACGTATGACATCGACCCCAAACGCCGCTTCACGGCCAAGGCCCTTACGCTATTTTACGAGCTCAGCACGTGCGATCTCTACCTCATCAGCGCCGCGACCAACCGCTATCTGCGTCCCCGCGACTACCTGTCGCTGTCGTTCGGGGTAAAGATTCAGCTGCTCTGACGGGCGTTTCTTCCTTTGCCCCCCTATCCCACCTCCCGTACTTGCCCGGATACACACCTGTACCCGGGCAAGTATCCGTGTGCAGTCGGCCAAATACCGGCAAGCAGTCGGGCAACCTGCCGTCCGCAGCCGGCAAATACCGGCAAGCAGTCGGGCAACTTGTCGTCTGTAGTCGGGCAACTCGCCGTCTGTAGTTGGGCAACTCGCCGTCTGTAGTTGGGCAACTACAGAAAGTTACTTGGGCAACTACACACAACAGGGCATCGCAGGAGGTGTTTCCACACATTTTTATCCATTCTCTATGCAAATAGTAATGCTTTTGTAACATACAGTCAGATTTTAATGCGTATCTTTGCAGGACGAAATACATATTAGTATTTGTTTAACATTAATATTTCAATCTAAAACAGAAAGTATGAAAAGAAATTTGATGCATTTCCTGTTGTCAGCCCTGCTATGCGTAGGCAGCCTCGCCGCCTACGCGCAGAACGTCAAGGTGCGCGGCCAGCTGGTCGATGCCGAGACGGGCGAACCGCTCATTGGAGCCAGTGTCGTAGTGGAAGGCACCACGCAAGGCAGTGTGACCGACATTGACGGCTACTTCACACAATCTGCACCGGCCAACGCTACTATCGTGTTCTCTTACGTGGGATATCAGGAGCAGAGGCATGCCTTGGAAGGCCGGGGCAACAACCTCGACTTAGGCGTCATCCGCATGGAGCCGGATGCTGTGTTGTTGAACGATGTGGTCATCACTTCAACCATTGCCATCGACCGCAAGACTCCTGTGGCCGTGTCCAATGTGGAGGCCGTCTTCATCGACGAGAAGCTGGGCACGCAGGAATTCCCTGAAATACTGAAGTCCACTCCCGGTGTTTACGTCACCAAAGACGGCGGCGGCTATGGCGATGCCAAGACCCGCGTGCGCGGCTTCGACACGGACAATGTAGCCGTGATGATCAACGGTGTGCCCATGAATGGTATGGAGAACCAAAAAGTCTATTGGTCCAACTGGGCAGGACTGTCCGACGTGACCCGCACTATGCAGGTGCAGCGCGGACTGGGTGCCGCCAAGGTGTCCTCGCCGGCGGTTGGCGGCTCTATCAACATCGTCACGATGGGTGCTGATGCCGAGAAAGGAGGTTCCGTATCTTACGCTATGGGTAACGACGGATACAACAAACTTCTTTTCACCGTTTCTTCCGGTTTGACCAAGAACGGGTGGGCTTTCACCCTGCTGGGCGGCAAGACTTGGGGTGACGGCTATATCCAAGGCACCGAGTTCGAAGGCTACAACTGGTTTGCCAGTATCACCAAGCGCTTCAACGACAAGCACCAACTCTCGCTGACTGCCTTCGGCGCTCCCCAGTGGCACAACCAGCGTAACAGCGCCAACGGTCTTTCCATCAAGGAATGGCAACGCGTCAAACAGTATATGGGCGACGACAGCCCCTACAAGTACAACCCTACCTTCGGTTATGACAAGTATGGACGGGCACGTAACTCCTCGCGCAACGAATACCACAAGCCCCAGATTTCACTGAATCACCTCTGGCAGATTGACCACAAGTCCAGTCTCAGCACGGCTCTCTACGTTTCCATCGGTCGAGGCAACGGATACAGCGGCAACGGCGATAGCGAACACCGCAGCCTGTGGTATGGCGCCACGGACGGACTGGTGAACAACACTTTCCGCAAGCCGGACGGCACCTTTGCCTATGATGAAGTGCAAGAATTGAACGAACAGAGCCTCACCGGCTCGAAAATGATCATGGCCAAGGCCATGAACAACCATATCTGGTACGGACTGCTCTCCACCTACACCACCAAGTTCGGCGAATACCTGGACTTCTACGGCGGCATTGACTTCCGCTACTACAAGGGTCTGCACCAGAACATCATCACCGACCTGTACAACGGAGAATACTTCGTGGACTCGTCCAACCGAAAAAACATTCGTCCGGAAAATTATCCTGCCGCAGCCAACAACCCCGCCTATATCAACCAGAAGCTGAACGTGGGAGATGTCATCTACCGCGACTATGACGGCTACGTAATGTCCGAGGGCGTATTCGCGCAATTGGAATACAACCGCGACAAACTGAACGCTTTCGTGGCCGGCGGCTTGTCCAACACGGGTTACTGGCGTTATGACCGCTTCTACTATGAAGAGTCCAAGGCCAAGTCTGACAAAAAGAACTACCTGGGCGGAAACATCAAGGGCGGTATCAACTACAACATTACAGACAACCATAACGTCTTCTTCAATGCCGGCTTCATCAGCCGTGCCCCAATGTTCGACAACTCTTTCATCGACTCGCAAAGTTCGCACCTGCGCAACCCGGATGCCAAGAACGAAAAAATCATGTCTTTCGAACTGGGTTACGGCTTCCGCAGCACTTTCCTCTCTGCCAACGTCAATGCCTATTACACCCGCTGGATGGACAAGGCCTTGTATGACAGCGACACCTACAACAAAGCTGATGGCACACTGGACACGTGGACGCTGAACATGACCGGCGCCAATGCCAACCACATGGGTATTGAGTTGGACTTCGTTGCCAAACCTACCCGCTGGATGGACATCACGGGTATGTTCTCGTGGGGCGACTGGCGCTGGAACGGCACAGCCACCGGCTATTATTTCAATGGCAACAACCAGATCATGACCGACTTCAGCGGCGGTGTCATCGAAGGACTGGAAAATGCAGAACAGTACAAGGCCCGCATCAAGATGGACAATATCCATGTAGGCGGCTCGGCACAGACCACAGCTGCCTTGGGCATCAACGTACGCCCGATGAAGGGCTTGCGCGTCGGCTTGGATTGGAACCTCTTTTTCCGCAACTATGCCTTCTATGATATCAGCGCAGGCAGCACCGGCTTTGGCGAAGAATACGTAGTAAGCGAACCTTGGGAAATCCCCGGCTACTGCACCTTCGACTTCAATGCCGGCTACACGTTCGACTTCGGCAAGATCCGCGCTACCTTGAGCGGCAACATCAATAACCTGTTCAATCAGGAATACATTGCCGATGCCCGCGATGGTTCTTCCCATACTTGGGAAACAGCCACGCGAGTATTCTACGGTTTCGGCCGCACCTACTCCATTCGCCTGAAGTTCCATTTCTAAACCTTTAAGCAACCAAGTTATGAATAGAAGATTTATATATAGTCTGTGCGCAGCCTCCCTTCTCCTGGCTGGTTGTGACTACAACGAAGAGAATTTCCCCGGCTACGACGAGGAATACTACCCCACCAACGTGGCCAACATAGTCTATACGCTGACCGATGCCGATTATGAAGCCATTGGCGGCGACGTGGCCACCAACAAGTATTTCTCGACAGACAACATGCCAGACGATTACTTGCCCGAATGGCTGGGTGATACTTACTATACGGCAGACGCCGGCTCATCGGCCAACCTCACTTATCGTTTCAAGACCATCTATCCGCACTACCAGAACATCCCCTACGAAATTCTGACGGAGGATGATTATACCGTCATCTACGGCGAAGGCTACAACAATGCCACCTTCCTCAATGCGAGCAATGTAGGACGTATGTACCGCATCCTCAACGCCAAGTATACCGAGCCTCAGACAGACGACCTGGTGATGGTAGAATACGAATACAGCGAGGATGGCGTTCCCTCCCGTGGCGAAACCATTGCCAGCTGGGACTTTGAAAACCTGGAAGAAGGCGACATCGAATCGATGGACGGCGGATGGACCCTGAGTGCCAGCGGCGATACCTGGCAGGTGAAAGAATACAGCAACAATAAGTACCTGCAATTCACTGCCAACTATGCCGAAGCAGAAGCCGAAGCCTGGCTCGTGACACCTGGCATTGCCATCAACGAAACCGGCTTGAACCTGGGCTGGGACGTATGCGTAGGCTACTGGAATGCCAACTGCCTCAGCGTGCTCATCTCCACTGACTTTGCCGGCGATGTGAATACAGCCACATGGACAGATGTAACCGCACAGTTCAACATCCCGCAGGAACCCACCAGCGGATATGGTACGATGGCCTCGGCCGGTGTCATGTCCCTGGATGACTACGCTGGAAAGACCATCTACGTGGCTTACCACTACGTGGGCAACAAGCAGACGCCCGCCACAACCACTTACCAGATAGACAACATCATGGTGGCCAATGAAATTGCCGCACCCGTAGAAACCGAGACACGCTTTGCCCTCTACGAGTACACGGGCAACGGATGGTATGAGTTCGAAAACTCCAACCACGCCATCTGCCTCTCCATGGCCGACTACGAGGAAATCGGCGGCAACCCGGGCAAGTATTACAACTTCGATGACAACGCGCCTGCCCAAGCCTATATGCCCCAATTCCTGGCCAAGCACGCCGGCTATGCCCTGGATGGTGACACCTGCACGGTCATCTTCCGCCAATACGACGGAGGAAACCAGGTAGGCAACGAGCAGTATGTCTATCACGCCGCCTCCAACCTCTGGCAGTATTGCGACCTCATCCGCGAGGAGACACGCCCCTACGGCTTCAACGGCACGGAATGGAACTATAATCCCAGTGTAACCATCATCCTGGAGGTGGGCAAGAACATTGCCGAGTCATCCACTTTCTACCAGGCCATTGTAGACTGGGTAGCCGACAACTATCCGGAGTACGTAACCTCGTATGGCAACAATGACTACTACTACGGTAGTTCGGCCTACCAGAACAACTTCGACTTCCGTGTCAGTGCATGGCAAGGCCAGGGCACCTATCCAGGCATGGGCAGCGAGGAACTGACCGCCCTGATGTGGGAACGCCTGCCCCAATCCTTCCCGCATGCTTTGGAGGTTCTGTATCCCAATGCAGCACCGGTAGAAGGCATGGATGTGTTCTACACCATTCAGTTCGGCATCTACGACGGTGCAGGTACCACCACCTACACCATCCAGTACAAGGTTGTAGGCCAAGGCCAGTTTGAGTATGTAGAAGACTCTCTGAAAGCTGTAGAATAAATACGATTGTATAATTAGACAGGGCGCGGATTACGCGGATTTCACGGATTTCTTTTTTATCCCTTTCCGTGTGGTCTGCGCAATCCGCGCCTGTTTTTACTTCCTTTACACTCATGATACGAACCAAACTCTCCCTGCTTTGCTTTCTGTTCCTGCTGGCAGCCTGCGGCGGCAACGATACGCCTGCCACGGAACCGCCCGTCACTCCTCCTGAAGAACCGGTCAATCCCCCCGGAGAGGATGAGGACACCAACCTCAACGCCAACCCGGCCGACGAAGCCCGTCCTTACGTCACGGACCTCTGCATCCCCCGCCTCAACGAAGCCAACCAGTACGTGGAACACACCGTGTCCTACCGTGAGCAAGAGATACTGAATTACGCCCTCGAATGGGTGGAAGACAAACGCCATGCCGCCTGGGTGGCATTCAGCTTCGACAGCGAGACCAGCCAGAAAAACGTGAACCGCACCGACGAATGGCTGCCCGACCCTTTCATCCCCACCAGCCCGCAAGAAAGTGACCACAAAAGCGATGGCTTCGACAAAGGACACCTCTGCGCCTCGGACGACCGGTCCTATAACCGCACAGCCAACGAACAGACCTTCTACTACACGAACATCAGTCCGCAGATGACCTCCTTCAACGGTGGTTATTGGGTAACCTTCGAGAAACTGGTACAGACCTGGGCACGCTCCGGCACGTATGACAAGCTGTATGTCACCAAAGGAGGCACCACGGATGACCTGCTCACCAACTTCACCGGCACACAACATGCAGCCGACGGACGCACCCCTCAAACCGACGCCAACGGCCTGACCCGCCATGGACTGGCCTGCCCGCACTACTATTTCATGGCCATCCTGGCACAAAAAGGCGAAGACTACCAGGCCATCGGCTTCCTGGTGGAGCACCGCGACGACTATGGCTACGACAACGACCGCCAAGCCCCCGCCAGCGTTATCCCCACTCATGCCCTCAGCATCGACGAACTGGAGGAAAAGACCGGGCTGGATTTCTTCTGCAATATGCCTGATGAAGTGGAAGATGCCATAGAGAATGCCTACGAAGAACAGGTGTGGGACTGGAATATCCCCGAAGCAAATTCCGTTTCGCAAAAAAAATGAGTAATTTTGCAGGGAAATTGACAAAGAAAGGAATATTTATGGCACATACCAGACAAGAACAGATGGAAGCCTTCGGACGCTTCCTCGACATTCTCGACGAACTGCGCGAGAAATGCCCTTGGGACCGCAAACAAACCAACGAAAGCCTGCGTCCCAACACGATTGAAGAGACCTACGAACTATGCGATGCCCTGATGCGCGACGACCAGTCGGACATCTGCAAGGAACTGGGAGACGTATTGCTGCACGTGGCCTTCTACGCCAAAATCGGAAGCGAGAAAGGACATTTCGACATCAAGGACGTGTGCGACCGCCTCTGCGAGAAACTCATCTTCCGCCACCCCCACGTCTTCGGCGAAGTACAGGCCAATACCGCCGAACAAGTCACCGAAAACTGGGAACAACTGAAACTGAAGGAGAAAGGCGGCAACAAGACCGTACTGAGCGGCGTCCCCTCCGCCCTGCCCTCCCTCATCAAGGCCTACCGCATCCAGGACAAGGCACGCAACGTGGGCTTCGACTGGGAAGAGCGCGAACAGGTGTGGGACAAAGTGAAGGAGGAAATCCGGGAATTCCAGGCGGAAGTGGCCCATCTGGACAAGGAAAAGGCCGAAGCCGAATTCGGCGACGTCCTCTTCAGCCTGGTCAACGCCGCCCGCCTCTACAAAATCAATCCGGACAATGCCCTGGAGCGCACCAACCAGAAATTCATCCGCCGGTTCAACTACCTGGAGGCGCACACCATCCGCGAGGGCAAGAACCTGCATGACATGACCCTGGCCGAGATGGACCAACTCTGGGAAGAAGCCAAGGCACTGGAAAAAGCAGAGGAGAACGGGAAAAACGAAAATCCCTCTTCAGGACGCTAAAGTCCCTCTTGAGGACGCCAAAGTGCCTCTTCAGGACGCACAAAGTGCCTTGTTGAGATTACAAAAAGCCGCTGTCGGGAATGCCAAACCCTAAAAATGCTTTCCCGGAGGCGGCTTTGCTGCAATTTATAGACGAAATATTTCGGTATTTTGGAAGAAATTCCGTTCTTTGTAGGACAATCCGGCCTGCATTGCAAGGCCAAACAAACATTAATTTTACCGTTATGAAGATTTCACACATCGAACACCTGGGCATTGCCGTAACAAGCATCGAAGAAGCCCTCCCCTACTACGAGAATGTATTGGGACTGAAATGTTACAACATCGAAACCGTCGAGGACCAGAAAGTCAAGACAGCCTTCCTGAAAGTGGGCGAAGTAAAAATCGAACTGCTGGAGCCGACATCGCCGGACAGCACCATCGCCAAGTTCATCGAAAAGAACGGCGGCAAGGGCGGCATGCACCACCTGGCTTTCGCCATTGAAGACGGAGTGGCCAACGCCTTGGCATACGCCGAGGAGAAAGGTGTCCGCCTCATCGACAAGGCTCCCCGCAAAGGCGCCGAAGGACTGAACATCGCCTTCCTGCACCCGAAGTCCACCCTGGGCGTGCTGACGGAACTCTGCGAGAAGCCCGAATAACATTTTTAGAAGAACCCATACAGACTTCAATCCTAAAAACAGAATAGAAAATGAGCAATCAACTGGAAAAAATCAAAGAACTCATTGACCGCCGCGCGGCAGCCCGTCTGGGCGGTGGCGAAAAAGCGATAGCCAAACAACATGACAAAGGCAAATATACAGCGCGCGAACGCATCGCCATGCTGCTGGACGAAGGCAGCTTCGAGGAAATGGACATGTTCGTGGAGCACCGTTGCACCAACTTCGGCATGGACAAGAAGCACTATCCGGGCGACGGCGTAGTGACAGGTTGCGGCACCATCGACGGCCGCCTGGTCTATGTCTTCGCACAGGACTTCACGGTATCGGCCGGCTCCCTGTCCGAGACCATGTCCCTGAAGATTTGCCACATCATGGACAAGGCCATGAAAATGGGTGCTCCGGTCATTGGCCTGAACGACTCGGGCGGCGCGCGCATCCAGGAAGGCATCAACGCCCTGGCCGGCTATGCGGAAATCTTCCAGCGCAATATCCTGGCTTCGGGCGTCATCCCGCAGATCTCCGGCATCTTCGGCCCCTGCGCAGGCGGCGCCGTATATTCTCCGGCCCTGACGGACTTCACGCTGATGATGGAAGGTACTTCCTACATGTTCCTGACCGGACCGAAGGTGGTGAAGACCGTGACGGGTGAAGATGTGACGCAGGAAAACCTGGGCGGTGCCAGCGTCCACTCCAGCAAGTCGGGCGTGACCCACTTCACCTCGCCCACCGAGGAAGATGCCCTCAAGCTCATCCGCAAACTCCTGAGCTACATCCCCCAGAACAACCTGGAGGAGCCTCCCTACATCGACTGCACGGACCCCATCGACCGCCTGGAGGATTCACTGAACGAAATCATCCCCGACAATCCCAACAAACCGTATGACATGTACGAAGTCATCGGCGCCATCATCGACAACGGCGAGTTCCTGGAAATCCAGAAAGACTATGCCAAGAACATCATCATCGGCTTCGCCCGCTTCAACGGCCAGTCGGTGGGCATCGTGGCCAACCAGCCCAAATACCTGGCCGGCGTGCTGGACAGCAACGCCTCGCGCAAGGGTGCACGCTTTGTCCGCTTCTGCGATGCCTTCAACATCCCCATCGTTTCGCTGGTAGACGTGCCGGGCTTCCTCCCCGGAACCGGTCAGGAATACAACGGTGTCATCCTGCATGGCGCCAAGCTGCTCTATGCCTACGGCGAAGCCACCGTGCCCAAAGTGACGATAACCCTCCGCAAGTCCTACGGCGGCTCGCACATCGTGATGAGCTGTAAGCAACTCCGCGGCGACATGAACTATGCATGGCCTACGGCCGAGATTGCCGTGATGGGTGGTGCCGGCGCCGTAGAAGTGCTCTACGCCCGCGAAGCCAAGGAGCACGAAAATCCCGCCCAGTTCCTGGCCGAAAAGGAAGCCGAATACACCAAGCTGTTCGCCAACCCGTACAATGCGGCCAAGTATGGCTACATCGACGATGTCATCGAACCGCGCAACACGCGCTTCCGCATCATCCGCGCCCTGCAGCAACTGCAGACCAAGAAACTGACGAACCCGGCCAAGAAGCACGGAAACATTCCTCTTTAACCCTAAAAATCGACAAGACAATGAAGAAAGTGAATATAGGAATATTCTGTTCATTGCTGCTGGCGTTGGGCTTCACCTCGTGTACCAGCGAGGGAGAGAGCAAGTTGATGCTGAACGAGGTGCTGGTGGACAACCGGACCAACTTCCAGGACGACTACGGCGTGCACAGCGCATGGATTGAAATATTCAACAAATCCTACGGCAGTGCCGACCTGGCAGGCTGCTACCTGAAGCACAGCAGCCAACCGGGCGATACGGCCGTCTACTTCATCCCCAAGGGAGACGTGCTGACCAAAATCAAGCCCCGCCAGCACGCCTTGTTCTGGGCGGACGACAAACCCAACCGCGGCACGTTCCATACCAACTTCCTGCTGGAAACGGACAAGGACAACTGGATCGGCCTCTACGACTCGGGCAAGAAGAAACTGGACGAAATCGTCATTCCCGCCGGACTGCTACAGGCAGACCAGTCGTATGCCCGCGTGGACGATGCGGCGGCTGAATGGGAAGTGAAAGACGAGTCGGCCGAGAAATACGTGACGCCCAACACCAACAACAAGACGCTGGACAAGAACGTCAAGATGGAGAAATTCGAACAGCATGACAGCATCGGCATCGGTATGGCCATTACCGCCATGACCGTAGTGTTCATCGGCCTCATCCTGCTGTATATCTTCTTCAAATTCATCGGCAAGGCTTCCGTCCGTCTGCGTACCGACCGCGCCATGAAGGCCAAGGGCATCACCGACCGCGAGGAAGCCAAGGAGAAGATGCTGGGCCACGCCCCGGGCGAAGTCTATGCAGCCATCGCCATGGCCATGCACGAGATGCAGAGCGACGTACACGACGTGGAAGAGACAGTGCTCACCATCACGCGCGTCAAACGCAGCTATTCGCCGTGGAGCTCGAAAATCTACACGTTGCGCGAGACCCCGCAGCATACGCCGCATAAGAGATAACAGTCAATCCAACACACCTTTTTAACAACAGAATCAAACAATGAAAGAATATAAATACAAAATCAACGGCAACCTCTACAAGGTAACCATCGGAAACGTAGAAGACAACATTGCCGATGTGGAAGTGAACGGCACCCATTACAAAGTAGAAATGGAGAAAGCGCCGCAACCCAAACCGGTCGTAGTAAAACCGGTCGTACGCCAGCCGGCCACTACCCCCGCCGCACAGACTACGCAAGTGTCCAAACCGGCCGCCGCTCCCAGCAAGTCGGGCGTGAAATCCCCGCTGCCGGGCGTCATCCTGGAAATCAAGGTGAACGTGGGCGACACGGTGAAAAAAGGCCAGACAGTCGTCATCCTGGAAGCCATGAAGATGGAAAACAGCATCAACGCCGACAAGGACGGCAAAGTGACCGCCATCAATGTCAAGCCGGGCGACTCCGTGCTTGAAGGTACTGACCTCGTAATCATTGAATAGTATGGGAGAATTCATTGACTTCTTAAGCAACAACCTGGCCGACTTCTGGACCTATACGGGGTTTGCCAACGCCACGGCGGGACATCTCATCATGCTCGTGGTAGGTTTGTTCTTCATCTACCTGGCCATTGCCAAGGAATTCGAGCCGATGCTGCTCATCCCCATCGGCTTCGGTATCCTGGTAGGTAACATTCCCTTCAACATGGACGCCGGGCTGCAGGTCGGCATCTACGAAGAAGGCTCTGTGCTCAACATCCTGTATCAGGGCGTCACGTCCGGCTGGTATCCGCCGCTCATCTTCCTGGGTATCGGTGCCATGACGGACTTCTCGGCACTGATATCCAACCCCAAATTGCTGCTCATCGGTGCGGCTGCCCAGTTTGGCATCTTCGGTGCCTACATGATTGCCCTGCAATGGGGCTTCGACCCGATGCAGGCTGCCGCCATCGGTATCATCGGCGGTGCCGACGGTCCTACGGCCATCTTCCTTTCCTCGAAGCTGGCTCCGAACCTGATGGGTGCCATCGCCGTGTCGGCCTATTCGTACATGGCATTGGTACCGGTTATCCAGCCGCCCATCATGCGCCTGCTGACCACCAAGCACGAACGCCTCATCCGCATGAAACCGCCCCGCGTGGTGTCGCATACGGAGAAGGTCATCTTCCCCATTGTCGGCCTGTTGCTGACGTGCTTCCTGGTTCCCTCCGGCTTGCCGCTGTTGGGTATGCTGTTCTTCGGCAACCTGCTGAAGGAAAGTGGTGTGACACGCCGCTTGGCCAACACGGCCAGCGGTCCGCTGATTGACACCATCACCATCCTGCTGGGTCTGACCGTGGGTGCCTCCACCCAGGCCTCGGAGTTCCTGACGTTTGATTCCGTCAAGATCTTCGTCCTCGGTGCCCTGTCGTTCGTCATCGCCACAGCCTCCGGCGTACTCTTCGTGAAGATATTCAACCTCTTCCTGAAGAAGGGCAACAAGATCAACCCGCTCATCGGCAATGCCGGCGTATCCGCCGTGCCCGACTCGGCCCGCATCTCGCAGATTGTCGGCTTGGAATACGACCCGACCAACTATCTGCTGATGCATGCCATGGGCCCGAACGTGGCGGGCGTCATCGGTTCGGCCATTGCAGCCGGTATCCTGCTTGGATTCCTGGTATAAGGACTTGATACCATTGACTATCAAAGAAGGCGCGGATTACACGGATTGCGCGGATAACTGATAGACCCTCTTATCCGCCCTATCCGTGAAATCCGCGCCTGATTATTCTCAAGAATCTCCGGAGTACGCCAATACGTGCATCCCTATTCTTGACATGATCCAAACTTAACAAAGGAACTAAGAAGTTGACAAGGAGACGAGTTAACTACATTCCTATTTATCGCATAAACTAAATATCAACATCTACTTATTTATGAGAAAGAACATCTTACTTACCGGCGTGCTGGGCCTGCTGGCATTGAGCACGCTCCAGGCACAGGACTTCCGCCTGAGCCCTCTCCCCCAAGTGTATGAAACGCAAGAAGACAGCATCGACATCCCGACGCATTACAGCTTGCTGACTTCGTTAGAGGCAAACTCATCTACCCTGACCTTATTGCGCCAATTGCTTCCTGACGAAACCCAAGGAGCCAAGTTCCAGATTCGCATCGGCATCCGGGGAGACAAGAGCATCAAGAAGTTTAACCGCGACATTCCCCAGCAAGCCGAAGGCTACTACCTGAAGATAGACAAAAAAGGCATCGTCCTGGCCGGTAACGACGAGCGCGGAACCTACTACGGCGTGCAGACCTTGGCACAACTCCTCGCTCTGCCCAAACTCCCGATGGTGGAGATTACGGACTATCCCGACATCCCCTACCGCGGCGTAGTGGAAGGCTTCTACGGCCAGCCTTGGAGCCACGAAGCACGCCTCAGCCAACTGGACTTCTACGGACGCAACAAGATGAACGTCTACATCTACGGTCCCAAGGACGATCCCTACCACAGCACGCCCAACTGGCGCAAACCTTATCCAGAAAAGGAGGCCAAGCAGCTGCAGGAACTGGTGGAACGCGCCAAGCAGAACAACGTCATCTTCTACTGGGCCATCCATCCGGGACAAGACATCCAATGGAACGACAAAGACCGCAACCTGCTCCTGAAGAAATTCGAGAGTATGTATGACTTGGGCGTGCGGGGATTTGCCGTATTCTTCGACGACATCAGCGGCGAAGGCACCAAGGCTGACAAACAAGCCGAATTGCTGAACTACATCGACGACCACTTCATCCAGGCTAAGGACGATGTGTCCCCCCTCATCATGTGTCCCACGGAATACAACAAGTCATGGACCAATCTGAAAGGCGGCTACCTGACTACACTGGGCGAGAAACTGAACCCGGACATTCAGGTGATGTGGACAGGTGACCGCGTAGTTGCCACTATTGACAAACAGACCATGGAATTCATCAACCCGCTGATCCAGCGCAAAGCCTACATCTGGTGGAACTTCCCCGTATCCGACTATGTACAAGACCGCATCCTTATGGGTCCCGTCTATGGAAACGGCACGGACATCAAGGATGACATGACCGCCTTTGTTTCCAACCCCATGGAACATGCCGAGGCCTCGAAGATTGCCCTCTACGGTGTGGCCGACTATACCTGGAACCTGGAAGATTATGACAGCCAACAATCCTGGGAGCACGCCATTCGTGTCCTGATGCCCCGCCACGCAGACTACCTGAGGACTTTCGCCATCCACAGCTCGGACTTGGGCAAGAATAATCACAAACTCCGCCGCGAGGAGTCGCAGAACATCCAGCCGGCCCTGGCCGCTCTCTGCAAGGCCTACAAGGAAGAAGGGAAAATTGATGCAGAAGCCTTTGCCCAAGTAGAAAAAGAATGCGAAGCCATCTGCCAAGCGGCTGACAAGCTGATTGTATCCGACGAGAATCCCGCCCTCATTGCGGAAATCACCCCGTGGCTCATCTATTTCAAGCAACTGGGCTTGTATGGACAAAGCGTGCTGAACGCCCTGGAGGTGAAGAAGGACGACAGACAATCCTTGGAAGCCGCACTGGAGAAAGCCCGTCTCCAACGCACGTGGATGGAGCAGACCGGCAAACACCTCAATGAGAAAGCCTCGCAACCCGGCGTGAAGTGCGGAGACAGATACTTGTTGCCCGCCTTCGATGAACTGCTGAAAGTTGCCTCCAGCAACTAATGAAAAAGCGGATTACGCAAGACACACAGATTAATCCTCTGTGCCATCCGCGTAATCCGCTATTCTACAAAACAAACAATTCTTTATTTCATACTGCCGCCAATGATATCCAGCAACTCATTGGTGATGCTCTGCTGGCGGGTCTTGTTGTACTGTATCGTCAGTTCCTGAATCAA
>DWZE01000111.1 GCA_019118325.1 Candidatus Bacteroides intestinavium | reverse complement strand
TGCCCGAAGCCTATATCGACCGGGACCTGAGTTGGATGTACTTCAACCGGCGCATCTTGCAGGAAGCTACCAAGCCGAATATCCCCTTGCTGGAGCGGCTCAGCTTCCTGGGCATCTATTCGAACAACCTGGACGAGTTCTTCCGCGTCCGCATGGCCACGCTGAGCCGCATCGCGGAGTACGAGGACAAGAGCGTGCGCAAGGAGAGCGAACATGCTGCCCAGCTCATCAAGCAAATCACCAAGCTGAACAACAAGTACGCCAAGGAATACGAGGCAGCCATACACGAGGTGACGGAATGCCTCCGCCGGGAAAACATCTTCTTGCTGAAGGATGACGAACTGAACAATGAACAGCAGACATTCGTACGCCAGTTCTTCCGCCAGAAGCTCAGCGGCTTTGTCAACCCCGTCTGGCTCTCCGCCGTGAAGGAGCTGACCGAGGCCGCCGACGACAATATCTTCCTGGCCGTGAAGATGCACGCCGAGAACAAGAAGGCCCCCGAATATGCACTGATAGAACTGCCCGTGACCGTCTGCGGACGCTTCATCCACCTACCGGACAAGGAGGGGAAGAGTTACCTGATGTACCTCGATGATGTCATCCGCTTCTGCCTGCCCATGATATTCAGCGGCATGGACTACACGCACTTCGAGGCATATGCCTTCAAGTTCACCAAGGATGCCGAGATGGAGATAGACAACGACTTGCGCAACGGCATGCTCCAGAAGATTTCCAAAGGCGTCAAGAGCCGCCGCAAGGGCGATGCGCTGCGTGTCATCTATGATTCGGGGATGCCCAAAGACCTGCTGAAGCGCGTGATGAACAAGCTGAACCTCGACAAACTGGATACCGTCCTGGCCGGGGGACGCTACCACAACCACAAGGACCTGATGTCTTTCCCCGACTGTGGACGCAAGGACCTGAAATATCCCGCCTGGACGCCCATCATCAAGCCCGAACTGGACGAGAACGTCAGCCTACTGAAGCTCATCCAGCAGCACGACCGCTACATCCACGTGCCTTACCACAGCTTCGACTATTACATCCGCGTTCTCCAGGAGGCAGCCATCAGCAAGAACGTGAAGAGCATCAAGACCACCCTTTACCGACTGGCCAAGACCTCGAAGGTGGTGACCGCCCTCATCAACGCCGCAAGGAATGGCAAGAAGGTCACCGTGGTCATCGAATTGCTGGCACGCTTTGACGAGGCGTCGAACATCTCGTGGTCCAAACTGATGCAGGATGCCGGCATACACGTCATCTTCGGCGTGGAAGGCCTGAAGGTGCATAGTAAAATTACCCATATCGGCATGAAGACGGGCAACGACATTGCCTGCATCAGCACGGGCAACTTCCACGAAGGCAACGCCCGCATCTACACGGACTTCATGCTTATGACCGCCGCGAAGAATGTGGTGACGGACGTGGCTAATGTCTTCAACTTTATTGAGAAACCCTATACGCCTGTTCGTTTCCGCGAACTGCTGGTCTCGCCCAACGAGATGAAGAAGAAGTTCCTCCGCCTGATAGACGACGAAATCAAGAACAAGCTGTCCGGCAAGCCCGCTTACATCCGGATGAAAATCAACCATATCACGGACCAGGTGATGGTGAAGAAGCTGTATGAGGCATCCGCCGCAGGCGTGCCCATCGACATCGTGTTGCGCGGCAACTGCTCGCTGGTGACAGGCATCCCCGGCGTCAGCGAAACCATCCATATCAACGGCATCATCGACCGTTACCTGGAACACTCGCGCATCTTCATCTTTGCGGCCGGAGGCGAGGAAAAGTGCTTCATCGGTTCGGCCGACTGGATGCCCCGCAACCTGGACAACCGCGTCGAGGTGGTTACCCCGGTCTACGACCCAGCCATCAAGGCCGACCTGCGTACGGTGGTGGACTATGGCTTGCGCGACACCTGCCAGGGCCGCATCGTGGACGGACGGGGTGAGAACCTTCCGTGGACCACAGGCGAGGAGCGCCCCTTCCGCTCGCAGGAAGAGCTGTACAAGCATTACCTTGAGCAGGAAAAGGAAGGTCCTGCACCCCACGCGTGAGGTACCATCGCACCCCACGCGTGGGGTACCATCACACCCCACGCGTGGGGTATCAACACATCCCACGCGTGGGGTATCAACACATCCCACGCGTGGGGTATCGGCGCCCCCTCTAAGGGGAACATCATAAAGAGATTTACTATATATTATAGAAAGAGAATTTATGGGAAAGAAGTGTTACGCCGCCATCGACATCGGCTCCAACGCCGCGCGGCTATTGATTAAAAGAGAAGAAGAGAATGAGAACCTGGTCAGCCGCCGGCTGGCCAAAGTGTTGCTGTTGCGCGTCCCCCTGCGGCTGGGTTTCGATGTGTTCGCCCTGGGCAAACTGTCCGACGAGCGCATGGAAAAGATGCTCCGCCTGATGAAAGCCTACCGCCAGCTGATGAAGATATACGAAGTGACGGACTACCGCGCCTGCGCCACCTCGGCCATGCGCGATGCGAAGAACGGCAAGGCCGTCATCAACAAGATATTGAAGGAAACGGGCATCCACATCGAAATCATTGACGGCCAGGAAGAAGCCCAGATGATCTACAACAACCACGTGGAATGCCTGGAAGACCGCACAGGCAACTTCATCTACGTGGACGTGGGTGGTGGCAGCACGGAAATCAATCTCATGGTAAACGGCGAACTGGTGCAGTCGTTGTCCTACAACATCGGTACCGTGCGCACCCTCAGCGGTGCCGTCAAGCCCGAGACGTGGCTGACGATGAAGGACGACCTGGCACACCTCACGCAGGGCTTCCAAGGCATCAACATCATCGGTTCGGGCGGCAACATCAACAAGCTCTACCGCATGGCAAAGGACAAGGACAAGGAAACGCAGCGCTTGCCTATCGCCTCCCTGCAAACGCTCTACGACCAATTGAAGCCTCTCACCCCCGAACAGCGCATGAAGGACTTCGGACTGAAGGAGGACCGCGCGGACGTCATCGTGCCCGCCGCCGAGATATTCCTGACCATCGCCAAGATTGTCAAGGCAGAGTATGTGCATGTCCCCGTCATCGGCCTGGCGGACGGCATCATCGACGCCCTCTACTTGCGCGACCAGGAGAAGAAAAAGAAATGACCTTATGATATGATATAGAGCTATGCAAGCATCTTCTGCCACAGAACTGATTCTGATTCGCATCACGGGCGAAGACCGTCCCGGACTGACCGCCTCGGTTATGGAGATTCTGGCCAATTACGACACCACCATCCTGGACATTGGCCAGGCCGACATACACAGCACCCTGTCACTGGGCATTCTCTGTAAGACCGAGGAGCAACACTCGGGCTTCATCATGAAGGAACTGCTTTTCAAGGCCTCTGCCCTGGGAGTATCCGTACGCTTCTATCCCATCAGTGCCAAAGAATACGAAGACTGGGTCGGCATGCAGGGAAAGAACCGTTACATCCTGACCCTCCTGGGCCGCAAGCTCTCGGCCAGGCAAATAGCCGCCGCTACCCGTATCCTTGCCGAACAGGGGATGAATATTGACGCCATCAAGCGCCTGACAGGCCGCATTCCTCTGAACGAAACCGAGGCAAAGACCAAAGCCTGCATCGAATTCTCTGTCCGAGGCACTCCGAAAGACCGGGAACAAATGCAAGCCCAACTGATGAAGATGGCATCGGAACTGGAAATGGATTTTTCCTTTCAGTTGGACAATATGTACCGACGGATGCGCCGCCTGATTTGCTTCGATATGGATTCGACACTCATTGAAACAGAAGTTATCGACGAACTGGCCATGCGTGCCGGAGTGGGCGACCAGGTAAAAGCCATCACCGAACGCGCCATGCGGGGAGAGATAGATTTTATAGAAAGTTTCCGCGAGCGGGTAGCCTTGCTGAAGGGACTGGATGTTTCCGTCATGCAGGACATTGCCGAACATTTGCCTATCACCGAGGGTGTAGACCGCCTGATGTACGTCCTTAAGAAATACGGATACAAAATAGCCATTCTCTCCGGTGGTTTCACCTACTTCGGAGAATACCTGCAAAAGAAATATGGCATAGATTACGTGTACGCCAATGAGTTGGAGGTAGAGAACGGCAAATTGACCGGCCGATACGTAGGCGATGTGGTGGACGGTAAACGAAAGGCTGAATTGCTCCGTCTCATAGCCCAGGTAGAAAAAGTAGATATCGCCCAAACCATTGCCGTGGGTGATGGAGCCAACGACCTGCCCATGCTGGGAGTAGCCGGCTTGGGCATTGCCTTCCATGCCAAACCCAAAGTTGTGGCCAACGCCCGCCAATCCATCAATACCATCGGCCTGGACGGTGTGCTTTATTTCCTCGGCTTCAAGGATTCGTATATTGATGCGCCCAAATAAGAAGGGAGTTATTCACATCCTGCCACACCTCGGGTTCTAAAGAAGATAAGAGAAAGGAGGGGCATAATACTTCACCCCACCTTTCCTTGCATCCGATACTCATTCGGTGTACACCCTGCCACCTTCTTGAACAACCGGCTCAGGTGATGCGGATATTGGAAACCCACTTCGTAGGCAATTTCGCTGACGGTCTTGTTCGTTTCCAGCAGACGGTCTTTCACCCTGCTGATGACGGCGAAATGGATATACTCGATGGCCGATTTGCCTGTTTGCTTCTTCACAAGGTCACCAAAGTAATTGGCGGAGAGGTGAAGCTGGTCGGCACACCAGGCAACGGACGGCAACCCGAGTTCTTCCGGTTTGGTCGAGTCAAAATAACTGCCCAGCAAGGATTCGAAGCGGGTGAGGACATCCGAATTAATGGCTTCGCGGGTAGCGAACTGGCGGTCGTAGAAACGGAGGCAATGGTTGAGCAAAACCTCTATATTGGACACGATGATGCTCCGGCTGTGCTTGTCGATGGCATGCCGGAGCTCTTCTTCTATCTCATTGAAACAGTTGAAGACGGTCTGCCGTTCGCGCTCCGACATGTGCAGAGCCTCGTTCACTTCATAAGAAAAGAAGGTATAATCCTTCATCTTCCGTGCCAGCGACGTACCCCGGATGAGGTCGGGATGAAACAGCAGGGCATAGCCTTGCGGGTGCAGCGTCTCGCCGCCATCGTTGATGCCGCCCACCTGACCGGGGGCAATAAACACCAATGTGCCTTCCTGATAGTCGTACTTGCTGCGTCCATAAGTGATAGGCCCGTGAATCTTCTCCTTCAGGAAGATGGCATAGAAACCGAAGCATTTGCAGCGGTGCGGGAGCACCTCTACTTTCGAAAAGTCAACAAAGCTGACCAGTGGGTGCAGCGTCTCCAGCCCGAGAAACCTGTTGTAATCGTGTATCGTCTTCAAATCCAATATTTCACCCATACTTGTTCTCATGATTAGTTTGATTGCCCAAAAATACGGAAATCTTCTGAAAGACAGCATATCACGGAAGAGCTTTCAGTAAAATGGGTATAAGATTCGGTGAAATGGGTTTACCGTTCCGTGTCCGAACAGGGACGTTCTGTAATATGTGTGCTATATTCTGTAATCTGTGTATGGCCAGGGCGGGGTATGTTCCGTACCTTTGCCATGTCTGAAAACCAATTAAAACAAAAGCATACAATGGAAACAATCTCCCGTCGCTCCGCCCTCAAACGGATGGGGCTGCTCGTTGCAGGAGCCGCCTGTATGGGTATGCCGGCCCTGACCGCGTGCGAAAACAAGACAAAGAAACGCATCATCCTCTATTTCACAGGGACAGGCAACTGCCTCTATGTGGCCCGCGAACTGGCAGACGAACACACCGAACTGCTCAGTATCCCGCAACTGGTGAAGCAAGGCCGCTATACGTTCGAGGCAGACGAAATCGGCATTGTCTATCCCGTCTACGGGCACATGCCGCCCAATAT
>DWZE01000110.1 GCA_019118325.1 Candidatus Bacteroides intestinavium | reverse complement strand
TTTAGACGCAGATGACGCGGATGACGCAGATTCATTTTCTTTATTGACTGATTATCCGTTATCAAAGATTATAGATCAGCGGCATCAGCGTCATCTGCGTCTAAAGAATTAAATTCCTATTTATCGTATAAACTCAAATTCAACATCTATTTATTACACTTACTTTAAATTCTTAAGTCATGAAACCAGTAAAATTATGGGTCACCTGTTTGACCGCCCTTATGGCTACTGCTTCTATGGCGCAGGGGCAAGGCAGCACCCAAGGAAATGGCGCATCTCCCTTGACCAATGCGAACACCCTTTGTGTGGAAAACGACCCGTGTGAGGTGGTGATGGAGAAGGCCGCCCACATTGTACCCACGCCCAACCAGTTGGCTGCCTTGAAGAATGAATTTATTGCCTTTATCCATTTCGGACCCAATACATTCACCCGCAAGGAGTGGGGGACGGGCATGGAATCGCCGGAGGTCTTTGCCTTGGAAACCTTGGATACCGACCAGTGGTGTCGTGCCATGAAGGCTGCGGGCATGAAGATGGTCATCTTTACGGCCAAGCACCACGATGGCTTTGTCTTGTGGCAAAGCCGTTATACTGACCACGGCATCATGTCGACCCGGTTTCGGGATGGCAAGGGGGATATACTCAAGGACCTCTCGCGCTCTTGCCAGAAGTACGGATTGAAACTGGGCGTTTATCTTTCGCCGGCCGATTTGTTCCAGATAGAGAGTCCCGACGGTCTGTATGGCAACCTCAACAAGTACACGAAGCGCACTATTCCGCGCGAAGTGCCGGGGCGTCCTTTCAAGGATACGCGTAAGTTTGAGTTTGTGGTGGACGACTATAACGAATATTTCTTGAATCAGCTTTTTGAACTGTTGACCGAATATGGCCCTATCCACGAGGTTTGGTTTGATGGTGCCCACCCCAAGCGGAAGGGCGGCCAGACTTATCACTACAAGGCTTGGAAGGAACTGATCCATACCTTGGCGCCGGAAGCCGTGATTTTCGGGCGCGAAGATGTGCGCTGGTGCGGCAATGAAGGAGGATGGACACGTGATACGGAGTGGAACGTCGTTCCTTACCAGGCCAATCCGGACACGATGACGCACTTTGCTGATATGACGAAGAAGGATTTGGCCAGCCGGAACGAATTGTGCAAGGCCAAGTACCTGCACTACCAGCAGGCCGAAGTCAACACTTCCATCCGCGAAGGCTGGTTTTATCGCGACGATACCCATCAGCGTACCCGCAGCGCGGACGATGTGTTCGACATCTACGAAAGAGCCGTGGGCGGCAATGCTACCTTCCTGCTGAATATTCCGCCCAATCGCGAAGGGCGTTTCTCGGATACTGATGTGGCTGTGCTGGAAGAGGTGGGCAGACGCATCCGGCAGACTTATGATGTCAATCTCTTGGCCGGTGCTGAGGGACCGAAAGAGGTGCTGGATGATGATGACGACACCTACATCGTGCTGGATGGAAAGCGTGAATTCGAGATCCGGATGCCGCAGCCTGTCCGGATTAACCGCATCATGTTGCAGGAGGCTGTGGCCGAGATGAGTGAACGGGTGGAGTCTTTTGTCGTGGATGCTCGTGTAGATGGAACCTGGAAGGAGATTGCCGGTGCTACGAATATCGGCTATAAGCGCATCCTGCGTTTCCCCGATGTAGAGACGGACGGGCTTCGTTTCCGGGTGACGGATTCGCGTCTGGTGCCTTCCATCAGCCATGTTTCCGCTTATTATTATCGTTCCAGGCCACCTCGCCTGTCAGTGGTGCAGGATGCCAAGGGAATGGTTTCTATTACGGCCAGACGGCAGGATTTCGGTTGGAACCGGAACGAGCAGAATGCGGCAGAAAATCTGAATGCCGGTTACCAGATTTACTATACCACCGATGGTACAGACCCCGATGCTAACTCTTCCTTGTACACCGGACCGGTTGCCTTGGGAGGCTGTACGGTGAAGGCCGTGGCCATTCTCGGCGATGAGAGAGGCAGTGTGTGCACGGAGGTGGTAGGATGGCCCAAGGAAGGCTGGAAGGTCTTGGATAAGAGCAGCGAATCGTCCGGTCATCAGGCAGACGCCGCCATGGATGCCAACCCGGATACGTATTGGAGTTCGGCAGAGTCTCCCGTTCCGCATTTCATTACGATAGACCTGGGCAAGGAACAGCCCCGCCTGGCGGGTTTTGCTTATACCCCTCAGACCCGGAATGCACAGGGGATGATGGCGGCGGGCAAGGTCAGCGTGAGCCGGGATGGAAAAAGTTGGGAAGAAGTGACCACTTTTGAATTTGGCAACCTGGTCAATGACCCGACGAAGCGCTTTTGCCAGTTCCCGAATCCGGTTTCCGCACGCTATGTCCGCATTGATGTGACTGCTACGGAAGGCGGCAGTAAGACGGTGGCCATTGCCGAGCTGGATCTGTTTTGATTAAGAAGTCAGAGGAGTTAAAGCTAATAGCCGGAATAACATACGCAGAAGTATAGGCTTTAACTTCTCTGATTTCTTTAACTCCTTGACTTCTTCAATCCAATTATCGGTATTCCAGTTTGTTGGTTTCTTCCCCGAACAACTTGTCGCCCAATGTTGTGAGGTTATTGCCGGTGGCTACGACCCGGCTTAGATTATCGCATCCGATGAAAGCTCCAAACTCTATGGCGGTCAGGGTAGGAGGAAGCATGAGCGTGCCGCTCAGGCGCGTGCAGCCGCTGAAGGCCCGCTGACCGATGCTTTTCAGCCCTTTGGGCAACAGGACTTTCAGCAGGAATTTCTTTTGTGTGAAGGTATATTCCGGGATGGTCGTGGCGTTGCTGTTGGTCATGTCGATGTAAACCAGGTTGGGCATGTAGTCGCGGATGAGGGTAAAGTCTGCTTCGTCCAATTTCCCTTCTATGGTCAGGAAATTGATGTCTTTGGGCTGTTTCCCTATTTGTATCAGTTCGCTGGCCAGGCTTCCCATGCGGCTGATTTGCAACTTGGCAGAGGTGGGTTCTCCTTCCACAAAGGCGAACGCCTTCCAGTCATCGCGGCTGCGGTAGGTGTTGCTGCTTCCTTCGGGTACGAAGATGGCAGTGAGGCTGTCCGCCAGCGCTTCGGGTGCCAGCTGTGGAGCATGGAGGTCGCGTATCTGGCAAATGCCCAATTGGTTGCACCCTTTGAATGCCGCTTCTCCGATTGCGCGCAATCCGTCCGGCAGGATGACCCGTCTGAGGGTTTCCTTGGCGGTATAGGCATAGTCATCTCTCTGCTTGCAAAAGGCGAAGGCGGGGATGGTATTGGCCGGGTAGAGATGGAATCCTTCTTGGGTGCCGTTTTTGCCGGCATAGCGGTTGATGGAGGCTTGCGAGAGGTCCAGCGAGCGCAGTGACTTGAATTCATCGCGCAGGTGGCGGAAGTCTACGGCGTTCAGCCGGCCCTGTAGTCGCAGGTGGGTGATTCGGTTGGCTTCTTCTTCGGTGAGCATCTCCACCATCGTTCCGGCCTTGGGCACATAGATGGTTTTTGTCTTTTGCGAAAAGGCGGGCAGCGCGGTCAGTATGGCCATTGCCCACACCAGTAGTTTGCTTCGTTTCATTCTATTTCTGTTTTGAAGTCTGTTTCTTGTTCATTCTTCCACTCTTTTCAGCTGGATTCTTTTTCGTTCCATGTCAATGCCGATGACCTTGACGCGGATGTGCTGATGGATGCCGACTATTTCGTTGGGGTCGGCCACATAATGGTCAGCCAGCTGTGAGCGGTGTATCAGTCCGTTTTCTTTGATGCCTATGTCCACGAACACGCCGAAGTTGGTGATATTGGTCACGATGCCCGGCAGTTCCATTCCTTCGCGCAGGTCTGCCAGGGTGCGGATGTCCGGGGCGAACTCGAAAACACGGATGGGGCCTCGCGGGTCTCTGCCCGGCTTGTCCAGTTCCGCCAGGATATCTGTCAGGGTGGGCATTCCCGTTGTAGGGCTGATGTAATTCTTCAGGTCAATCTGTTTCCTCCGCTCCTTGTCCGCTATCAATTGTGCGACCGTACAGCCCAGGTCGCGGGCCATTTGTTCCACCACAAGGTAGCTTTCGGGATGGACGGCTGTATTGTCCAGTGGATTGGGTGCTTGGGGGATGCGTAGGAAGCCGGCGCATTGTTCGAAGGCTTTCGTACCCATGCGGGGAACCTTCATCAGTTCCTTCCGCGAGGTGAAAGGGCCGTTGGACGTGCGGTAGTCCACAATGTTTTGGGCCAATTGCGGCCCTACGCCGGAGATGTAGGTCAGCAGGGCTGTGCCTGCCGTGTTCACGTTCACGCCCACCAGGTTGACGCAGCTTTCTACGGTTTGGTCCAATGATTTCTTCAGTTTGCTCTGGTTCACGTCGTGTTGGTATTGTCCTACGCCGATGGATTTCGGCTCTATTTTTACCAGTTCGGCCAACGGGTCCATCAGTCGCCGTCCGATGGATACCGCGCCACGCACGGTGACGTCGTATTCCGGGAATTCGTCCCGGGCGATTTTCGAGGCCGAGTAGACGGAGGCCCCCTGTTCGCTGACCATGAATACCTGTATGTCGCGGCGGAAAGTCAGTCGTTTCAGGAAGTCTTCTGTCTCGCGGCCGGCCGTTCCGTTGCCGATGGCTATGGCGTCTATCCGGTAGGTTTCTATCATTTGCCCGATTTTGGCGGCCGCTTCCTTGGGCTTGTTCACCGGCGGATGCGGATAGATGTTCTCGTTGTGCAGCAGGTTGCCCTGTTCGTCCAGGCAGACCACCTTGCATCCGGTGCGGAATCCCGGGTCTATGCCCATCACCCGTTTTTGTCCCAGCGGCGGCGCCAGGAGCAGTTGGCGCAGATTTCCGGCAAAGATGCGGATGGCCTCGTCGTCGGCTCGTTCCTTGCTGAGGGCTGCGAATTCCGTCTCTATGGAGGGTTTCAGCAGGCGTTTGTAGGCATCTTTCACGGCTTCCGCCACTTGGCGGGCCGATGCATTGTTGTTTCGGACAAAGTGTCGCTCCAGCCTTTCGGTGCATTCCTCGTCATCCGGGCTGATGCTCACCTTCAGCAAGCCTTCAGCCTCGGCTCGTCGGATGGCCAGAAGGCGGTGTGAGCCACATCGTTTCAGCGGTTGCGCGAAGTCGAAATAATCCCGGTAGTTGGCGGCTTCCTCTTCTTTTCCCTTGATGACCTTGGCTGTCAGGACGGCCTGTCGTGCGAAGGCGTTGCGCAGGCTGTTTCGGGTCCGTTCGTCTTCGCTGACCCGTTCAGCAATGATGTCCCGTGCGCCTTTCAGCGCGTCTTCCGTGTCCTTCACCTCCCCTTTCACGTAGCGTGCGGCAGCCTGTTCGGGGTGTGTTTCCCGTTGCTGCATCAGCAGGTTGGCCAGTGGTTCCAGTCCATTCTGACGGGCGACCTCGGCGCGTGTCTTTCGTTTGGGCTTGAAGGGCAGGTAGATGTCTTCCAGTGTGGTGCTGTCCCAGGTTTCCTCGATGCGTTTCTCCAGTTCCGGCGTCAGCTTGCCTTGCTCGCGGATGGAGTTCCGGATGGATTCCTTGCGTCGGGCCGTTTCCTTCAGCTTTTCATAGTGTGTCTGTATGCTTTCAATCTGTACTTCGTCCAAGCCGCCCGTCCGTTCCTTGCGATATCGGCTGATGAAGGGGATGGTGGCGCCCTCTTCCAGCAGCTCGATGGTACGGTTCGCTTGCCATTCGGCAACGCCGAGCGTGGCGGCTATCAGTGGGCAGAATTGTTGTTCCATGTCTGTTTTCGTTTCTATGGCGTAGTGATGCAAAGATATGCATTTCCCGGCAAATAAACAAACTCCTTTTTCTAATTGTTATGCCCGTCGGCGGAATTAATCGGGGCATGAAAGGCTACGGGCAGAGATATCTGCGGGCGAGGACGGAGATATCTACAGGCGAGGACGGAGATATCTGCGGACAAAAGCGAAGATATCCACCCGCAATGCCGTGAGATTGACCGATAGTATTTTTTTCAAATCCTTGCAGGAAAATGCTCCCTTATCGCCCCATGCTTTTTGGCTGTTCCAGACATTGCCCCTATCTTTGTTGCGTCAAGGCCAAGACAATGCGGAACATTGACATGATGGTAAGTCTGTGCGGGGGATGCGGAGCGAAAAGGCACGGCGTTTCTTTGGTGGAAAGTGCCCGTGGCGGTAGCGGGGCATGAAAAGCCTGTTTGGTTCTTTCGGGGATTTTTCATACATTCGCGCCCAGGTTTTACGTAATGGATGAATTGCTTGATGAAGAAAAAAATTCTTTTTGTCTGCCTCGGTAACATCTGCCGTTCCTCTGCCGCCGAGGGGGTGATGCGTCGTCTGGCGGAAGAGGCGGGGCGCGCCGCTGAGTATGAGATAGATTCGGCCGGCATACTGAGTGTTCACCGGGGGGAGCTGCCCGACCCGCGTATGCGTGCCCATGCTGCCAGGCGGGGGTATGAGCTGGTGCATCGTTCGCGGCCGGTCACGACGGATGATTTCTTTGATTTTGACCTGATAGTCGGCATGGATGCCCGCAATATGGACGATTTGCGCGAGCGTGCTCCCTCTCCGGCGGAATGGGACAAGCTGCGTCTGATGACGGATTTTTGTACGCGTCATCCTCATGCAGACCATGTCCCCGATCCTTATTACGGGGGCGCCGAGGGCTTTGAGTATGTGCTCGATTTGCTGGAAGATGCCTGTGCCGGGCTGCTTCATTGCACGTGATAGACATCTCCGTAGTAACGTTTCTCGGTGTTGAGGCTGCAGGTGGCGTCTATGCCTGCCCGGCATAGGCGTTGGCAGATTTCCTGCAGGTGGGTGCGGGGCACGCGCCCGATGTAGTACAGGTGGTAGCGGTAGTCCGTTTCCAGCACCTCCATGACGTGCGTGAATTGCTGTTCGCGGGCAAAGTCGAAGTTTATCTTTAGAAGCTGTTCGTATGGATAACTCACGACCCGGCCCATGCTGTGCACGTGCAGTCCTTTTCCGTCAAGCGTCACGTAGCAGAAGCGTGTTTGCAACACGTAGGCCCAGTAAACCGCCAGGGCAAAGAAGGGGAGCGAGAGCAGCACGCCGTCCGTGTCTCCCAGGATGCCTGCCAGGTAGAAGCCGAGGCTGAAGGCCAGCAGGCAGAGTATGGCATGCCAGAACAGGTAGAGCGAAGGGCGGCGGTAGGTTTTGGCAGATGCTTCAGGAGTGCTTTCCCGGCTGGCAGGCCGGTGGAGGTTCTCGAAGGGGATGTTCCCTTGTATGAGGTAGCGGACGACAGAGGACGGGTGGTGGCGTGCGTGCAAGGTGAGTACCTTCTCCGAACCGTCTTTGAGTCGCAGGACCAATAATCCGGGCCCATATTTGTTTTGGATGCTGTGATGCCGGGATACGGGTGTGTATCGCTTCATGAAACTGAAGCCTGCCAGATTCTGCAGTTCGATGCCCCGGCGTTGCAGGAAACGACGGGCGCGGTTCAAGTGGCTTTCCTTCATAAATAATTGTTCATATTTTGTTTATACAATATTTAGATGGAACGCAAATTCCGCAAAATACACAAATTAATCTGCTCAATCCGCCTCTAAGGAATTTGCGTAATTTGCGTTCTCGTAATCTCATGACGTCAAAACCTTGAAATCTCATTTCTTCAATTCCGGATAGCTGATTCGGGTGTGGTACATCGTCTTCAGTTTCTCTTTGAACACGTTTTTCACTACGGCGATATCCTTGAAGGTGATGGGGCATTCTTTGAAGTAGCCTTCGGACACCTGTCCGTCCACTATCTTGTCCACCAGTTTCCCGATGCTTTCCTCCGTATATTCGGGCAGGCTGCGCGAGGCGGCTTCCACGGCATCGGCCATCATCAGGATGGCCTGTTCCTTGGTGAAGGGGTTGGGGCCGGGATAGGTGAAGATGGTCGGGTCGGTTTCTTCGCCGGGGTGTTCGTTCTTCCAGGAAATATAGAAGTATTTGGTCACGCCGTGGCCGTGGTGGGTGGTGATGAAGTCTTTGATGACTTTGGGCAGGTTGTATTTCTCGGCCAGTTTCAGCCCGTTGGTCACGTGGCTGATGACTACCTGGGCGCTTTGCTCGTACGTTAGGTTCTTGTGCGGATTGACGCCGCCCGATTGGTTCTCGGTGAAGAATACGGGTTGTTCCATTTTGCCGATGTCGTGATAGAGCGCACCGGTACGTACTAATTGTGCATTGGCATCGATGGCATTGGCCGCTGCGGCTGCCAGGTTGGCCACCTGCATGGAGTGCTGGAAGGTGCCGGGCACGGTTTCGGACATACGGCGAAGCAGGGGGGTGTTGATGTTGGACAGTTCCACCAGCGTGACGTTGGAGGTAAAGCCGAATGTCTTTTCCACCAGAAACAGCAAGGGGTAGGTAAAGAGCAGCAGGATGCCGTTGATGACGAAATAGATGTACATCGAACCATTCATCTTGCTGAGGTCGTTCTCGGTAATCAGTTCGAAAGCAAAGTAAGTAGCTGCATAGGTGATGGTTACCACGGCGGCCGTTTGGAAGAGTTGGGAGCGTTGTGACAATTCGCGCAGGCTGAAGATGGCGGTCAGGCCGGCAGCGCATTGCAGCAGGATGAACTCATGCGGATAGCGCAGGCAGACGGAGCAGATGAGCACCGTGATGACCAGTGTCAGGAAGGCCGTGCGCGAATCCAGGAACACCCGGATGATGATGGGGAGCATCGCGTAGGGCAGCATGTAGACGTTGAGAAAGTTCTGTGACATCATCAGTCCCGTCACGGCGCAATAGAGGGTGATGCCGGCGAAGAGCAGCGACATGCCGCCCTTGTGGCTGTAATACTGCTTGCGGAAGAGGTCCAGATAGAGCATGAAGCACAGCATGAAGATGCTGACGTAGAGCACCTGTCCCGCCAGCATCAGACGTCTCTGTCCCACGGATTCACTCCGTTTGATAGATTCCTTGCGGAAGCTTTCCAGGATATTATAGGTCTTGGCATTGATGATTTCGCCCCGATCGATGATTTTCTGTCCGCTCAGCACGATGCCGCTGGCCCAGGAGTAGTTGTCCAGTATTTCCTGCCGGGCGGTTTCGCTCCGTTGCCGGTCATACTGCAGGTTGGGGGCGAGGTAGTCATTCAGGGCGCAAGCTTGCAGGATGTCCGGACGGTAATGGACCGTGTCGCCTTTCAGGATGGCGTGGTAAGCGGTCTTGACGGAGAATACCTCGTCCAGATTCCTTTGGTTGGCCAGTTTGTTGTCCACCGCCATAAGGCCTGCGATGCTGTCTTGGCGCAGGGAGTCCAATTGTTCGGTGGGCAGGATGCCGGCTTCATAAATCTCCGTCAGTTTCCGTTGCACGTAGCGGAAATAATTAGCCGGCAGTATCTGTTTCAGCCGGTTCTGATAGTCGGCCTGTAGCCGTCCCAATGCGTTGGCCTCCACCTTGCGGTCGATGTTGAAGAAAGGCTGGAACTTCTGCAACAGGCTGTCTTGTTCTCTTTCCACCACCTTGTCATCTTTGTAAATGGGGAAATCGAACGTGGCCATCAGCTGCCCGTACTTCCAGGGCTTGCCGATATCAAACTGATAGTTGAACTTGCCGTCACGTGGCATAAAGTAAACGATCACGGCCACCGTAGCTATGAAAATGAGAACTTTGTATAGCAAATTTCTCGATAGGAAATCCTTTTTCATCTTAAAATCGTTCATATCTGTCGAATTTTTGCCGAAAAGTACGAAAAAAATCAGTAGTATGGAAAAAAAGGCGTAATTTTGCCGACTAAATAAGTGAAAGAAAGAAATAAACTCAGATAACTATGGCAGAAAGAAGGGTCAGAGTACGTTTCGCACCCAGTCCTACGGGTGCCCTGCACATCGGTGGTGTGCGTACTGCGTTGTATAATTATCTCTTTGCCCGCCAGCATGGTGGCGATTTGGTTTTCCGTATTGAAGATACGGACAGCAACCGTTTTGTTCCGGGCGCGGAGGAGTATATCCTGGAGTCGTTCAAGTGGTTGGGCATCCGGTTTGACGAAGGAGTCAGCTTCGGCGGAAATCACGGTCCCTATCGTCAGTCCGAACGCCGCGATATTTATAAGAAGTATGTGAAGGAACTGCTGAATGCGGGCAAGGCTTACCTGGCCTTTGATACGCCTCAGGAGCTGGAGGCCAAGCGCAAGGAGATTCCCAACTTCCAGTATGATGCCTCCACACGTATGCAGATGCGCAATTCGTTGACGCTGCCCAAGGAGGAGGTGGATGCTTTGCTCGGCGCGGGGACGCAGTATGTAGTGCGTTTCAAGATTGAGCCGGACGAAGACGTGCATGTGGCCGACCTGATCCGTGGCGATGTGGTCATTAATTCCTCCATTCTGGATGACAAGGTCCTTTACAAGTCGGCCGACGAACTCCCTACCTATCACCTGGCCAACATCGTGGACGACCATCTGATGGAAATCTCTCACGTCATCCGTGGCGAGGAGTGGTTGCCTTCCGCTCCGTTGCATGTGTTGCTCTACCGGGCGTTCGGTTGGGAAGATACGATGCCTGCCTTTGCCCATTTGCCTTTGTTGCTGAAGCCGGAGGGTAACGGAAAACTGAGCAAGCGCGACGGCGACCGCCTCGGTTTCCCTGTATTCCCCTTGGAGTGGCATGACCCCAAGACGGGCGAAGTCTCTTCCGGCTATCGGGAGGCCGGCTATTTGCCCGAGGCTGTCATCAACTTCCTGGCCTTGCTGGGCTGGAATCCGGGCAATGACCAGGAACTCATGTCGATGGACGAGCTTGTCCGGCTTTTCAACCTGAGCCATTGCAGCAAGGCTGGTGCCAAGTTCGACTACAAAAAGGGGATTTGGTTCAATCACGAGTATATTCTCCGCAAGGCGGATGCAGAAATTGCAGAGCTGTTCAAGCCGGTGCTGGAGGAGCACGGCGTGCAGGTGCAGGACTATTCCGATGCCTACCTGACCAAGGTCGTGTCCTTGGTGAAGGGTCGTGTCAATTTCGTGAAAGAGTTGTGGGACCAGGCCCGCTTCTTCTTCGTGGCCCCCGACTCGTATGCCGAGAAGGACGTGAAGAAACGCTGGAGTGCCGATACTCCGCGCATTATGGGCGAATTGATGGAGATTCTGCGCAATATAGAGGACTTCTCCTCCAAACCTTCGGAAGACATCGTGATAGGCTGGATCACGGAGAAGGGCTACCACATGGGCAATGTGATGAACGCCTTCCGCCTGGCCGTGGTCGGTGAATGCAAGGGGCCGCACATGTTCGACATCACCGAACTGCTGGGCAAGGAAGAGACCTTGAAGCGCATCGCCCGTGCCGTGGAAGTGCTGAAGTGAGGAGTTCAGAAGTTGGAAGGACGTACCTCAAAAATAAACATTATTAATATATCGGAAGTGTAATGTTCTATGATTTGGCAATAGCCCTTTACGACATAGCGGTGCATCTGGCTGCGCCTTTCAGCCGGAAGCCCCGCAAGATGATGAAAGGCCATTGGATAGCCTACGAAATCTTGCGCCAGCGTTTGGATAAGGATGTCCGTTACATTTGGTTTCATGCCGCTTCGTTGGGCGAGTTCGAGCAAGGGCGTCCGTTGATAGAAGCTATCCGGGCCCGTTATCCGGAGTATGGCATCCTGCTAACCTTCTTTTCGCCTTCGGGTTATGAGGTGCGGAAGAACTACCGGGGTGCAGATGTGGTGTGCTACTTGCCGTTTGACAAGCGGCGCAATGTGCGCAAGTTTCTGGACATCGCCCATCCGTGCATGGCCTTTTTCATCAAATACGAGTTTTGGAAGAACTATCTGGACGAGTTGCATAAGCGGCAGATTCCCGTCTATAGCGTATCGTCCATTTTCCGGCGGGGACAGGTCTTCTTCAAGTGGTATGGGGGCACCTACCGCAATGTGTTGCGGGACTTCAGCCATCTGTTCGTGCAGAACGAGCTTTCCAAGCGTTTCCTGGCCAAGATAGGCATTCAGCAAGTCACGGTGGTGGGCGATACACGTTTCGACCGGGTGTTGCAGATACGTGACGAAGCGAAGGACTTGCCGCTGGTAGAACGTTTCAAGAACGGTGCAACGACATTTATTGCCGGAAGCTCCTGGCAGCCCGATGAGGATTTGTTCATCGACTACTTCAATAATCATCCGGAGGTGAAGATGATTATAGCCCCTCACGTCATCGATGAGAACCATTTGGTGGAAATCACCGGCAAGCTGAAGCGTCCCTACGTGTTCTATACCCGTGCGGACGAGCGGAATATCGCTAAAGCCGATTGCTTGATAGTCAACTGCTTCGGTCTGCTCTCTTCCATCTACCGTTATGGTGAGATTGCTTATATAGGCGGTGGTTTCGGTGTCGGCATTCATAACACGCTGGAGGCGGCGGTTTATGGCATACCTGTCATCTTTGGTCCCAAGTACCAGAATTTTCAGGAAGCCGTGGGGCTGATAGAGGCAGGCGGAGCCTACTCCGTCAAGAACCGGGAAGAACTGTATGGCTTGTTGGACCGCCTGCTGGCCGACGAAACTTTCCGCAAAGAGGCAGGAGCGAAAGCCGGGGCTTATGTCACCGGCCATGCCGGAGCCACGGACAAAATCCTGGGCATGATTCCCTTCGGCTCTCCCGGCGTCAGCGAATGAAGTTGGCACGCGGATGATACGTCATCCGCGTGCCGTCCATTTTCTATTCTCAACGGTACCATTGCGCATACATCAGGTAGTTGTGTGCAATCTTCTGGTTCAGTTCCTTGGCCTGTTCCGGGTCTACTTTCTTGATGAATTTGGCCGGCACGCCTCCCCAGATGCTGCCCGGTTCTATCACCGTGTGGCTCAACACCAGGGCACCGGCGGCCACGATGGCTCCTTCGCCCACCACGGCATGGTCCAGCAGGATGGCTCCCATGCCGATGAGGGCATAGTCGCGGATGGAGGCTCCATGTACGGTGACGTTATGTCCGATGGACACGTGGTTGCCGATTTCGATGGTGGATTTCTCGTACAGAGTGTGCAATACGCTTCCGTCCTGGATGTTCACGCCGTTGCCGATGCGGATGGAGTTCACATCTCCGCGCAACACCGTGTTGAACCATACGCTGCAGTCATCTCCCAGCTTTACGTCGCCGATGAGGGTGGCGTTGTCCGCCAGGAAACAGTTCTTGCCGATTTCGGGGGTGTAGCCCCGTACAGATTTTATCAGTGCCATTTGTATGAAAGATTATATGGTTATGGAGTGAATGGGGGTTATTTTAAGGAGTTAGAGGGAGTTAGAAGGAGTTATCGCTTCGCTCAGGGAGTTAAAGGCCGATACTTTGGCTTGTCATCGTCGGACCAACTATTGGCCTCTAACTCCTTCTGACTTCCTCTAACTCCCTCTAATTCCTTTTAACTTCCTTCAAAGATAACGCTTTGCATTTCTCTTTCAGCCATTCCCGCTCTTCTTCGTCCAGGTCGGGCGATAGCTTCTCGTACACCGTCCGGTGATAGTCGTTGAGCCAGCGTATTTCCTCGTCGGTCAGCATTTCGCAGAGGATGCCGGCGGTGTCTATGGGGCAGAGGGTAACGGTTTCGAACTTCAGGTAGGGACCGAACATGCCCTCGCCGGCCGGGACGGTGAGCATCAGGTTCTCCGTGCGTACGCCATGGCTTCCGGCCTTGTAGACGCCCGGTTCGTTGGAGGTCAGCATGCCGGCTTTCAAGGCCACCGGGTTCTCGTTCATGCGGATGCTTTGCGGGCCTTCGTGTACATTCAGGAAGTGGCCTACGCCGTGGCCCGTTCCGTGCAGGTAGTTCATGTGGCGTTGCCAGATGGGCATGCGGGCCAGTACGTCCAGTTGGGCGCCGCGTGTGCCTTCGGGGAAGACGGCCGTGGCCAGGGCTATATGTCCTTTTAGGATGAGGGTATAGTCCTCCTTTTCTTCAGGACTTAGCGGGCCGAGGGCGATGGTGCGGGTGATGTCTGTGGTGCCGTCCAGGTACTGTGCGCCCGAGTCCAGCAACAGGAATCCTTCCGGGCGGAGCGCGGTGTCCGTTTCCGGTGTAGCTTCGTAATGCACGATGGCGCCATGTTCGCGGTAGCCCGCAATGGTGTCGAAGCTTTCACCCCGGTAGAGGGGTTGGGCGGCCCGGAAGGCATGCAGCTTCCTGTCCACGCTGATTTCCGTCTCTCCGCCTTGGGGTACGGCCTCTTCCAGCCATTTCAGGAATTTCACCAGCGCTACGCCGTCGCGTTGCATGGCCCGGTGCAGTCCTTCTATTTCCACCTCGTTGCGCACGGCTTTCAGCAGGGCGACGGGCGAGGGGATGTCCAGCAGCCGGCAAGTGGCAGGGACAACCGTATAAAGTGCGTAATTGGTCTTGGCGCTTTCCAGCCACAGGGAGGCATAGGGCGCGTTGGCCAGGAATGCCAGTATTTCCTCATAGGCATGCACCTCCACTCCGTTTTGGGCCAGATAGCCCTTCAGGTGGTCGTCCGTCTTGGCGGGCAGGATGAAGAAGTGGGCTTTCTGCTGCTCTATCAGCAGGTAGCTGACCACGACGGGGTTGCAGTGTATGTCTGTGCCGCGGAGGTTGAGTGTCCAGCCTATTTCGTCCAGGGCGGAGAGCAGCAGGGCGTCGGCTCCGGCCTCGGTCATGCGTAGGCGGATGTCGGCCAGTTTCTCCCGGCAGCTTCTTCCGGCATAGGCCGCTTCGTGGATGAAAGCCTTTCCTTCCGGCAGGGGCGGTCTGTCCGTCCAGATGTTGCGGAAAGGATGTTCGATGCATTGCAGGCGGATTGACCGGCTCTCCAAGGCACTTTGCCAGGCACAAGCCGAGGCGGAGGAGAATACCTGCCCTTCGATGCCTGCGGATTCGCCCGGTTGGAGTCGGCTTTGCAGGAAGGCGATGATGTCCGGCGTGTCGGGCAATCCGTCTTTGTAGAGTTCGATGCCCGAGTCTTTCAGTTGTTCGGCCGCTTGCAGGAAGTAGCGCGAGTCTGTCCATAAGCCGGCTTCATGCAGGGTGACCACCAGTGTGCCGGCCGAGCCGGTGAAGCCCGAAAACCATTCGCGGGCCTGCCAGTGGGGGGCCACATATTCGCTCATGTGCGGGTCGGTGCTGGGGATGATGAAGGCAGACACCGAGTGCCGGCGCATCATCTCACGCAGTTTTTCTAGGCGTGTCTTGACGGGATTGTTCATAAGTTGATGTCCATATTTAGTTTATATTATAACCTTTGAGGAATGGGAGGGAGTTATAAGAAGTTAGATGGAGTTATAGGCCCATAGTTGGTCCGGCGAGAGTAAGCGAAGAAGCATTCGAAAAAAGCATGGTCCTCTAACTCCCTGAGCGAAGCGATAACTCCTTGTAACTCCTTATAACTTCCTCTCGTAAAAAGTATTGGCTTAACTCCTTAACTTCTTAACTCCTCAAAATTCAGATACATACATAAGTCGCTCTCTTCTCCAACAAACTTTGCAGCACTTCCCGTCGGTGCAGGTCTGTGCCGGCATAGTCGTACATTCGGGCCTTGCATAGGGCCTTGGCTTTTTTTTGCGCATCCTTGCCATACAGGCCCGTCAGCGAAAACAGATTGAGCTGAAACTTGACGTCCAGGGATTTCAGCCTCTGATAGGCAGCCATGTCCATATAGAGGTAGCGTTCAGGATGGGCCAATACCGGATAGTATCCCTTGGCTTTGATGCGGAGCAGGATGTTGTTCAGGCCCATCGGCGGATTGAAATAGGAAGTTTCCACCAGCAGATGCTTCCCGTCTTTGCCCCAAGGCAAGAGGTCATCCTTCTGCAACCGTTCCTCGAACAG
>DWZE01000109.1 GCA_019118325.1 Candidatus Bacteroides intestinavium | reverse complement strand
TACCCTTGCCTTGTGGACTTATATGTCAAATTGCATCAGCACTAAGGAACCGCCGTATGCCGAACGGCACGTACGGTGGTGTGAGAGGTCGGAAAACGAAAGTAGGAAGAAAACTACTTCGTTTTCCTCCTACTCGATTGAGGGGTATAGATGGAAATTACTATGAGATCTTTTATTCGAACAGGTTCTTGAATTTCCTGAAAATCTTTTCCTTCACGGAAGTATTTGGCTGGAAGTTGTCAGACTTCTCCATTTCTTCCAAGGCTTTCTTTTCATCCTTGCTCAAGGTTTCGGGCACGTAGATGCTGACGTTGACCAGCAGATCGCCCGTGCCATATCCGTTTACGCTGGGAAGCCCCTTGTTGCGCAGGCGGAGTACCTTGCCCGGTTGAGTGCCCGGTTCTATCTTGACCTTTACCTTGCCGTCAATGGTGGGAATCTCTACGGTTCCTCCCAATGCGGCGGTGGGGAAGTTCAACAGCAGGTTGTATATCAGGTCGTTCTCATCGCGGATCAATTCCTTGTCCGGTTCTTCTTCTACCAGAATGAGCAGGTCGCCCGGCACGCCGTTGTGTTTGCCCGCATTTCCTTTGCCGCTCATGGAGAGCTGCATGCCTTCTGCCACGCCTTTCGGAATCTTTACGGTCACGATTTCTTCGCCGTAGACGATGCCTTCGCCGCCACATTCCTTACACTTGTTCTTGATGATGTGGCCTTCGCCGCCGCAAGTGGGACATGTGGTGCGCGTCTGCATGGTACCCAGTATGGTCTGCTGGTTGCGGATGATGGAACCGGTGCCCTTGCACGTCGGGCACGTCTCTACACCGCCGTTGCCTTCGGCACCGCTGCCGTGGCAGTGAGGGCAGGGGACGTATTTCTTCAGTTTGAATTTCTTCTCGACGCCGGTAGATATTTCCTTCAAGGTCAGTTTGACTTTCACGCGCAAATCCGCCCCCCGATGGTAGCGTTGTTGGGTATTGCCTCCTCCGCCGCCGAATCCGCTGAAGCCTCCGAATCCTCCGTGGCCCCCGAAGATGTCACCGAACATGGAGAAGATGTCATCCATGGACATTCCTCCTCCGAATCCTCCGAAGGGTCCTCCGTTGCCGGCCGCACCACTCATTCCGGCGTGACCGAACTGGTCGTAGCGGGCGCGTTTTTCGGGGTTGCTCAGTACATCGTAGGCTTCGGCGGCCTCCTTGAATTTCTCCTCAGCTTCCTTGTCGCCCGGATTGCGGTCCGGATGGTATTGGATGGCCTTCTTGCGGTATGCTTTCTTTATCTCGTCTGCCGAAGCGTTTTTCTCAACGCCCAGCACCTCATAGTAATCTCTTTTTTCCATGCCGTTCCTGCTTTATTCTCCTACCACGACCTTTGCATGGCGGATGACTTTATCATTCAGTGTATAACCCGTTTGCACGCAGTCCAGGATTTTGCCTTTCTTCCCTTCTTCCGGTGCGGGAATGACGGCTATGGCTTCATGAAAGTCCGTGTTGAGCGGTTGGTCTTGAGTTTCGATGACCTTCACGCCGTTCTGGTTCAGTACGGTCATGAACTTGTTGTAGATGAGTTCCACGCCTTCCTTCACGGCTTTGACATCCGTCGCGGTTTCCATGTTTTTCAACGCACGTTCCAAGTCGTCCACGATGGGAAGGATGCTGCTGATGCTTTTCTCGCCTCCGTTCAGGATCAACTCGGCTTTCTCCTTCATCGTGCGTTTGCGATAGTTGTCGAACTCGGCAGACAGGCGCAGGTATTTGTCTTTTTGTTCCTCGATCATTTCCTTCGCTTTCTGCAGTTCGTCAGCCAGTTTTTGCTCTTCGCTTTGCGGAACTTCTTGTTCCTCAACTTTTTCATCGGAAGTTTTCGTCTCTTCGCTTTCGTTCTGAACCTTCAGTTCTTCTTCCTGCTTGTCCATTTTTTCTTTTTTGTCCATATCGTTGTTAGTATTTTTACATTTGCGGATATTTTTGCCTGTACAAAAAGTTTGCCAAAATGGCGCATTTCCGGCAAAGACCTGCAAAGTTAATGCTTTTGTGTCACATTGGCACCTGTTTTTGCCATTCATTCGTGTATTTTCCGTATCTTTGCCGCTGTAAAGGGGAATTAGGGGAGAGGCTCGGGCAGGAATATCTCCGCCCGTGTCCGGCGATATCCCCGCCCGTGCCCGGCGATATCTCCGCTTGCGCCCGGCGATATCCCCCGGTTTTCCCATCGATTATCATTCATTTTTTTAGATTAGAGTAACCAAACATGATTACAGTATCTAACGTATCGGTACAATTTGGTAAGAGGGTATTATTCAAAGATGTGAATCTGAAGTTCACCAGTGGCAACTGTTACGGTATCATCGGTGCCAACGGCGCCGGCAAGTCAACGTTTCTGCGGACCATTTCCGGCGAATTGGAGCCTACGACGGGCAGCATCACGCTGGGCCCCGGCGAGCGCCTGTCGGTCTTGAGCCAGGACCACTTCAAATGGGATGCGTTTACGGTGATGGACACCGTCCTGATGGGCCACACCGTCCTGTGGGACATCATGAAGCAGCGCGAGGCGCTCTATGCGAAAGAAGATTTCACGGACGAGGACGGTCTGAAGGTGTCCGAACTGGAAGAGAAGTTTGCCGAACTGGACGGATGGAATGCCGAAAGTGATGCGGCTACGCTGTTGAGCGGTCTGGGCATCAAGGAGGACAAGCACTATCAGCTGATGGGCGATCTGAACAATAAGGAGAAGGTGCGCGTGATGCTGGCACAGGCGCTTTTCGGCAACCCGGACAACCTGTTGCTGGACGAACCTACCAACGACCTAGACATGGAGACGGTGACCTGGCTGGAGGAATATCTGTCCAACTTCGAACACACGGTGCTGGTGGTGAGCCATGACCGTCACTTCCTCGATTCAGTCTGCACCCATACGGTAGACATAGACTACGGAAAGATCAACCTGTTTGCCGGCAACTACAGCTTCTGGTACGAATCCAGCCAGTTGGCTCTGCGCCAGCAGCAGAACCAGAAGGCCAAGGTGGAGGAGAAGCGCAAGGAACTGGAGGAATTTATCCGCCGTTTCAGTGCCAATGTGGCCAAGAGCAAGCAGACTACCAGCCGCAAGAAGATGTTGGAGAAGCTGACGGTGGACGAAATCAAGCCGTCGTCCCGCCGCTATCCGGGCATTATCTTCACGCCCGAACGTGAGCCGGGCAACCAGATATTGGAGGTGTCCGGATTGAGCAAGACTTTGGAGGACGGTACCATCCTTTTCCGCGACGTCAACTTCAATGTGGAGAAGGGCGATAAGATTGTTTTCCTCTCGCACGATCCACGCGCCATGACGGCCTTGTTCGAAATCATCAACGGCAATATGAAGCCCGATGCCGGACATTACAACTGGGGCGTCACCATTACTACGGCCTACCTGCCGCTGGACAACACCGCTTTTTTCAACACGGATCTGAATCTGGTGGAATGGCTGAGCCAGTTTGGCGAGGGCAATGAGGTCTACATGAAGGGCTTCTTGGGCCGTATGCTTTTTTCCGGCGAGGAGGTGCTGAAGAAAGCTAGTGTCTTGTCCGGCGGCGAGAAGATGCGTTGCATGATAGCCCGTATGCAGCTGCGCAACGCCAATTGCCTTATTCTGGACACGCCGACCAACCATCTTGACTTGGAGTCCATCCAGGCTTTCAACAATAACCTGAAGATTTACAAAGGAAACATCCTGTTTGCCTCGCACGACCATGAGTTCATCCAGACTGTGGCCAATCGCGTCATTGAACTGACGCCCAACGGAATCATCGACAAGATGATGGAGTATGACGACTATATCTCGTCGGATCATATCAAGTCGTTGCGCGAGCGGATGTATGCGGAGCGGTAAATGATAATTTGGCGGTGTGATTCTTTAGACGCAGATGACGCGGATGACGCAGATTCATTTTCTTTATTGACTGATTATCCGTTATCAAAGATTATAGATCAGCGGCATCAGCGTCATCTGCGTCTAAAGAATTAAATTCCTA
>DWZE01000108.1 GCA_019118325.1 Candidatus Bacteroides intestinavium | reverse complement strand
ATATATGAGTGGTCAATTAGAAAATGTATTTGAAGGTTATGCAGCTGGTGGTGCGACTTTAATTGTTAATCACTCCCTCATAAAAAAAAGAGGATGTATCAGATACACCCTCTCTCTTTTTTTGACTTATTTCCCCGGCTCCGGCCAATCAGTTTGCCATCTCCGAGATGAACTTGATGCGAACCAGGCGCACTTCCTCTTCGGTGAAGTCCTCGCCCAGTTCCTCCAACGCCTCCTCGATGTCATCGGTGGTGGACTCCTTGAAGTAGTCGTAGATGTCCAGCATGTGGTCCTCGTCCATGATTTCATCCAGGAAGTAGTCGATGTTCAGCTTGGTGCCGGAATAAACGATGGCCTCAATCTCGTCCAGCAGTTCATCGAACTCGATGCCCTTGGAAACGGCTATGTCGTCCAACGCCACCTTGCGGTCGATGGCCTGGATGATGGAGACCTTCAGCTTCGACTTGTTGGCCACGGTGCGGACGCGCAGGTCTTCCGGGCGCTCAATCTCGTTCTCCTCGCAGTGCCGCTTGATGAGCTTGCAGAATTCCTCTCCGTAGCGTTTCGCCTTGCCGGCACCCACGCCGGGGATGTTCTGCAATTCTTCCAACGTGATGGGATAGATGGTGGCCATGGCCTCCAGCGACGGGTCCTGGAAGATGACATAGGGCGGCACCTCCAACTGCTTGGACAGCTTCTTGCGCAGGTCCTTCAGCATGGAGAAGAGCGCGGGGTCGACGGCACACGCGCCGCTGCCCCGCATCGGGGCCTCTTCTTCGACCTCTTCAAAGTCTATGTCCTCCGTTATTTTGAAAGACTTGGGGTGCTTCAGGAATTTCCGCCCGGCCTCGGTCACCTTCAGCAGGCCATAGTTCTCCACGTCCTTGCTCAGGTAGCCGGCAATCAAGGCCTGGCGGATGACCGAGTTCCACGTACGGTCCTCCTCGCCCATGCCGGTCCCGAAGACCTCGAGGTCTTCGTGGCGATGGGCCAGCACCTCGCTCGTTTCGCGCCCTTGGATAACGTCTATGATATAATCTGATTTGAAATTCTCTTTCACCGCGAGGATGGCCTCGATGACGGTGCATAACAGCTCTTGAGCTTCCACTTGTTTCTTAGGATTTAAACAATTGTCACAATTACCACAATTGTCCTCCGTATATTCCTCGCCGAAATAGTGTAACAACGTCTTTCGGCGGCATACGGAAGACTCGGCATAAGCAGCGGTTTCCTGCAGAAGCTGCTTTCCTATCTCCTGTTCTGCCACAGGCTTGCCTTGCATGAACTTTTCCAGCTTCTGCAAGTCTTTGTTCGAGTAAAACGTAATGCACTTTCCCTCTCCGCCGTCGCGTCCGGCGCGCCCCGTCTCCTGGTAATAGCCTTCCAGGCTCTTGGGCATGTCGTAATGTATCACATAGCGCACGTCGGGCTTGTCGATGCCCATGCCGAAGGCTATGGTGGCCACAATCACGTCGATGCGCTCCATCAGGAAGTCGTCCTGGTTCTGCGTGCGGGTGGCCGAATCCATGCCGGCATGATAAGGCCGCGCGTTGATGCCGTTGGCCTGCAATATCTCGGCCAGCTCCTCCACCTTCTTGCGGCTGAGGCAATAGATGATGCCGGATTTCTCGGGATTGGCCCTGATGAACTTGATGATGTCCTTGTCGATATTGGCCGTCTTGGCACGCACCTCGTAATAGAGGTTGGGGCGGTTGAACGACGACTTGAACACCTTGGCGTCCACCATGCCCAGGTTCTTCTGGATGTCGTGCTGCACCTTCGGCGTGGCCGTGGCGGTCAGGGCTATCAGCGGGGCCTTTCCTATCTCATTGATGATGGGGCGGATGCGGCGGTATTCGGGGCGGAAATCATGTCCCCACTCCGAGATGCAGTGGGCCTCGTCCACGGCATAGAACGAGATCTTCACCGTCCGCAAGAACTCCACGTTCTCTTCCTTGGTCAATGATTCGGGGGCCACATAGAGCAGCTTGGTCTTGCCGCTGACGATGTCGGCCTTCACCTGCTCGATGGCGCTTTTGCTCAGAGAAGAATTGATGAAATGCGCGATGCCGTCTTCTTCACTATAATTGCGCATCGCGTCGACCTGGTTCTTCATCAAGGCTATCAAGGGCGAAATGACAATGGCGGTCCCTTCCATCAGCAACGACGGCAATTGATAACAAAGGGACTTTCCGCCACCGGTGGGCATCAGGACAAACGTGTCATTGCCCGCCAACAGATTCTCTATAATCGCCTGTTGATTCCCCTTGAACGTATCGAACCCGAAGTATTTCTTCAGCTGGTCTGTCAAATTAATGTTCTTCCCTGTCATATTCATTAGGTTGTTTATAGATTAAAAAATAAACGCGCTCACGTGTTATGATTATTCAGAGCCTAACAAAGTTATGAACAACTTCTTAAATACCCAACTAATCTGCGGATATTTTTTTTCACCCATGGAGGCGGTGCGAAGGGGGAATAGTGCTTACTCTCTGATTTCAAGCGTTTTGCAGCCTGGCAATATTTGCCTTCTCCAACTGCTCCTTCGCATACTCCAGCGTCACGACGAAGTGATCCGCGTGCCCGGAGGGGATTTCGAACATCGCGTCCATCATGATGGTCTCCACGATGGAGCGCAATCCGCGGGCCCCCAGCTTGTACTCGATGGCCTTGTCCACCACATATTCGTAGACCTCGTCATCGAAGCTGAGTTTCACGTTGTCCATCTCGAACAGCTTGACGTATTGCTTGATGATGGAGTTCTTGGGCTCGGTCAGGATGGCGCGCAACGCCGTGCGGTCCAACGGGTTCAGATAGGTCAGCACCGGCAGGCGGCCTATGATTTCGGGAATCAGCCCGAATGACTTCAGGTCCTGCGGGGCAATGTACTGCATCAGGTTGTTCTTGTCGATGTGGGCCGCCTGGCGCACGGCATTGTAGCCTACCACGTGTGCATTCAGGCGTTGGGCTATCTTCTTCTCGATGCCGTCAAAGGCGCCGCCGCAGATGAACAGGATGTTCTTGGTGTTCACCGGGATCATCTTCTGCTCCGGATGCTTGCGCCCTCCCTGGGGAGGCACGTTCACCACGGAACCTTCCAGCAGCTTCAGCAGGCCCTGCTGCACGCCCTCGCCGCTGACGTCGCGCGTGATGGAGGGGTTGTCCCCCTTGCGGGCAATCTTGTCAATCTCGTCGATGAAGACGATGCCCCGCTCGGCCTCGGCCACGTTATAGTCAGCGACCTGCAACAGGCGGGTCAGGATGCTCTCGATGTCTTCGCCCACATAGCCGGCTTCGGTCAGCACCGTGGCGTCCACAATGGTGAAGGGGACGTGCAGGAGTTTGGCGATGGTGCGCGCCAGCAGGGTCTTGCCCGTGCCGGTGCTGCCCACCATGATGATGTTGGACTTCTCTATCTCCACGTCGTCGCCATTGTCCTTCTGGAGAAGGCGCTTGTAGTGGTTGTACACGGACACGGAAAGGAAGCGTTTGGCGTCGTCCTGCCCGATGACATACTGGTCGAGGAAGTTTTTTATCTCCTGCGGTTTGGGCAATTCGGCCAGGTCCAGGCTCGCGGCGCCCTTCCCCTTGCTCAGCGTATCCTGCACGATGTCATAAGCCTGCCTGGCGCACTCATCGCAGATGAAGCCGTTCATGCCCGTAATGAGCAGGCCCACTTCATCTTCCGAGCGCCCGCAAAAGCTGCACCGGTTCTTATATCTTCTTGTCGAATCTGCCATGCTTATTTCTTAATCAATACTTCGTCCACCATGCCATATTCCTTGGCCTCCTGCGCGGTCATCCAATAGTCGCGGTCGGAGTCCGTCCACACCTTCTCATAGGGTGTGTGCGAGTGGTCGGCGATGATGGTATACAATTCCTTCTTGAGTTTCTGGATTTCGCGGGCCGTGATTTCGATGTCCGAAGCCTGTCCCTGCGCCCCGCCCAGCGGCTGGTGGATCATGACGCGCGAATGGGTCAGCGCCGAACGCTTGCCCTCCTTGCCTGCCACCAGGAGGACGGCCGCCATGCTGGCCGCCATGCCCGTACAGATGGTGGCTACGTCGCTGCTGATGAATTGCATCGTGTCATAGATGCCCAGCCCGGCATAGACCGAGCCGCCCGGCGAATTGATATAGATGGAAATGTCCTTGCCCGGGTCCACCGAATCCAGGTAGAGCAACTGGGCCTGCAACGTGTTGGCCGTATAGTCGTCAATCTGCGTGCCCAAGAAGATGATGCGGTCCATCATCAGGCGGGAGAACACGTCCAGCTGGGTCACATTGAGCTGGCGCTCCTCCAGGATGTAGGGGTTGAGGTATCCGCCCTGCGACTTGATGACGTCATCCAGCACCATGCTGTTCATGCCCAGGTGCCTGGTGGCATATTTTCTGAAATCGTCCATATAGTTCATTACTTTTGCTCCTTTCTATGATTATAAGCAGAGGTTGATAAGTAGTTATATGAAAGAGTTAAGAAGTTAAGGAGTTATCACTCCGCTTCGCTCCGTTAGGAGTTAAGCCGATAGTAAGTCAAAGAACCGTATACACAGAGGTATTGGCTTAACTACTTAACTCCTTAACTCCTCAAAAGATAATATCAGTTAATTCCTGCGACTTACACTTATATATAGCAGCAGAACGCAGAAGACGCAGATGCACGCAGACGTGGTTTTGCATCCATGCCTGTGTCCACCTGCGAGGTCTGCGTCAAACCGAAACCGCCACACGGAGGCGGCAGGCATCGGACTTATTATTCTTCTTCAAACATCTTGTTGAAGTCGACGGCCGAGATGGGCTTGTGCTCCAGGGTCACCTGCTCTTTCAGCACGGCGGCCAGCTTCGTTTCGATGGCACGGTTCACCAGGCCTTCGACGCTTCCTTTCTTCTTCAGCATCTCCTTGGCATAGTTGTCCAGCAATTCTTCGGGCACGTTCAACATGCCGTATTGGGCAAACTGGGCGCGGGTGGCTTCCTTGGCCGTATTGACAATGTCGGCCTGCTCCACCTTGATGTCGTTGGCCTTCACCAGCTGCTCCTTGATGAGGTGCCACGTCAACTCCTCGATGCTCTTGCCGTAGTTGTCCTCCACGAACTGCTCGTCCTTGTCCGGATTGCTCTGGCGCATGAAGCGCTTCAGCAGGGCGTCGGGGAACTCCAGCCGGCCGATCTTGTCCATCAGGTGCTGGCGCATGTCCAGCATGAACTTGTAGTCGCTGTCCGCACCGAACTGGGTGGCGATGGCCGACTTGACGCGGGCGCGGAATTCCTCCTCGGTCTTCACCACGTCCTTGCCAAACACCTGGTCGAAGATGTCCTGGTTCAGTTCGCCCGGCACAAAGCGGGTGATTTCCTCCACCTGGAAGCTGAAGTCGGACTTCACCTCGGCGGCGCTCTCCTTGTCGGTCTTCAGCAGGGAAGCCAGCTCGGCGGCATTGCCGTCCCAGGCGGTGTAGGGATTGAACACGAGCACGTCGTTCACCTTGGCACCGGCAAAGATGGCCTTCTGCTCGTCGTTCTTCATATAGGTGGGCATCATCACGGTGCCTTCCACCTGGATGCCGTCTTCCTTGGTGCTGCCGTCCTCGTTCAGCTCGGCCAGCAGGCCTTTCAGCATGTCGTTGTCGGCATAGGTGTCCACCTTGTCGTACTTGCCGTTGCGCTGGGTGTACATCTTCACCTGGCTGTCCACCATCTCGTCGGTCACCTCGATGTCATAGTAGTCCAGCTTGTCATCCTTGGACACTTCGGCCTTGAACTCAGGCGCCAGGGCGATATCGAACTGGAACTCGAACTCCTCCTGCGTGTCGAAATCTATCTCCTTCTGGCTGTCCTCGTTGGGCATCGGCTCGCCCAGGATGTTGACGTTGTTATCGTGGATATAATTGTACACTGCCTCGGAGAGGATCTTGTTCACTTCTTCGAGCAGCACGGATTTGCCATACATCTTCTTCACCAGGCCGGCAGGCACCATACCCTTGCGGAAGCCGGGCATCTGCACTTTGTGGCGGAGGTCCTTCAGGGCCTTGTCTACTTTCTCCTGATAATCTGCTTTCTCAAGCTTGACGGTGAGCAATGCGTTCACCTTGTCCTTGTTTTCTAATGAAACGTTCATTACTTCTTTTCTTTATTTATTTGGATTTATATTCATACACATTTCGAGCGTGCAAAAATAGTGCTAATCTTTTAATTCTCAAAAAAGATAGTGTGAAAAAACATCATGCCCGCCCCGACGCCCCCGGAGGCAAAGTTCGGACAAGCCGGCGCCACGGAGGCACATTCACACCATGAAATCCTTGCGCCGCAAGACGAAGCTGTTGCTCAGGTACTTCTCGCGCACGACCTGGTTCTCCGCCAGCTCCTCGGGCGTGCCCTGGAAGAGGATTTTCCCCTCGAACAGGAGGTAGGCGCGGTCGGTGATGCTGAGCGTCTCCTGCACGTTGTGGTCGGTGATGAGGATGCCGATGTTCTTGTCCTTCAGTTTCCAGACGATTTGCTGGATGTCCTCCACGGCGATGGGGTCGACGCCGGCAAAGGGTTCGTCCAGCATGATGAACTTGGGGTCGATGGCCAGGCAGCGGGCAATCTCCGTGCGGCGCCGCTCGCCGCCGGACAGCTGGTTGCCCTTGTTCTTGCGCACCTTCTGGATGCGGAACTCGGTGAGCAGGCTCTCCAGCTTCTCCTTGCGGTAATCCAGGGGCTTGCCGGTCATCTCGAGCACGGACATGATGTTGTCCTCCACGCTCATCTGGCGGAAGACGGAAGCCTCCTGCGCCAGGTAGCCGATGCCGGCCTGGGCACGCTTGTAGACGGGATACTTGGTAATGTCCAGGTCGTTCAGGAAGATGCGGCCCTCGTTGGGCGTGATAAGGCCCACGGTCATGTAGAACGACGTGGTCTTGCCCGCGCCGTTGGGGCCCAGCAGGCCGACAATCTCCCCCTGCTTGACGTCGATGGACACGTGGCTCACCACCGTGCGCTTGCCGTACTTTTTCACCAAATCCTCCGTGCGGAGCACCATTCTGTTGTCTGCTTCCATAATAAATCTTTCTAAAACTCTGTCCTATTCATGCCAAAAGCGGGGCAAATGTAGCAAAAATAAGCTGAAAAGCCGTACATTTGCAAGCAAAATTACAGATTATGAACAAAGCACTCAAAACCGTAGGCCGGTACGTCATGCTGATGGGGCGCACCTTCGCACGGCCCGAACGGATGTACATGTTCTTCCGCCAATACCGCGCGGAGATGGCCAAGCTGGGCGTGGACTCCATCGGCATCGTGCTGCTGATATCGTTCTTCATCGGCGCGGTCATCACGATACAAATCAAACTGAACATCGAGAGCCCGTGGATGCCGCGCTGGACGGTGGGCTACGTGACGAGGGAAATCATGCTGCTGGAGTTCTCCTCGTCCATCATGTGCCTCATCCTGGCGGGCAAGGTAGGCTCCAACATCGCCTCCGAGCTGGGCACGATGCGCGTGACGCAGCAGATAGACGCCTTGGAAATCATGGGCGTCAACTCGGCCAACTTCCTCATCCTGCCCAAGATTTCGGCCATGGTGACGATGATCCCCATCCTGGTGGTGTTCAGCATCTTCGCGGGCGTCATCGGCGCCTTCTGCACCTGCTGGTTCGGCGACATGATGAATGCCGTCGACCTGGAGTATGGCCTGCAATACATGTTCATCGAGTGGTACGTGTGGATGGGCATCATCAAGTCCGTGGTCTTCGCCTTCATCATCTCCAGCGTGTCGGCCTTCTTCGGCTACACCGTGGAGGGCGGCTCCATCAACGTGGGCAAGGCATCGACGGACGCCGTGGTGACGAGCAGCGTGCTCATCCTCTTCTCCGACCTGGTGATGACGCAACTCTTAAGTTAAATGAAGTATGATTGAACTGAAAGGACTCTACAAATCATTCGAAGACAAGACGGTGCTGACGGACATCAACGCCACCTTCGAGAACGGCAAGACGAACCTCATCATCGGACAGAGCGGCTCGGGCAAGACGGTGCTGATGAAGTGCATCGTGGGCCTGCTCACGCCCGAGCGGGGCGAGCTGCTGTATGACGGGCGCAACTTCCTGGTCATGAACAAAAAAGAGAAGAAACTGCTGCGACGCGAGATGGGGATGCTGTTCCAGAGCGCTGCCCTGTTCGACTCGATGACGGTGATGGACAACGTGATGTTCCCCCTCAACATGTTCAGCAACGACACCCTGCGCGACCGCCAGCGACGCGCCCAGTTCTGCCTGGACCGCGTGAACCTGACGGACGCGGGACGGAAATACCCCGGCGAAATCAGCGGCGGCATGCAGAAGCGCGTGGCCATCGCCCGGGCCATCGCCCTGAACCCGCAATACCTCTTCTGCGACGAGCCCAACTCGGGACTGGACCCGAAGACGTCGCTCGTCATCGACGCCCTCATCCAGGACATCACGCGGGAGTATAACATGACCACCCTCATCAATACCCACGACATGAACTCCGTCATGGGCATCGGCGAGAAAATCATCTTCATCTACCAGGGCCGCAAGGAATGGGAGGGGACGAAGGACGACATCTTCACCTCCACCAACCAGACGCTGAACGACTTCATCTTCGC
>DWZE01000107.1 GCA_019118325.1 Candidatus Bacteroides intestinavium | reverse complement strand
CTAAGATAATCGCCATAACGGCGAATCCGCGCAGGGCATCCACCGGAGAGGAAGCCCGCCCCCTGCAAGGGCAAGTGCTTTTCGTGGCTGCTCAAAATATTTTGAGCGGCTGAAAAGACATCTTGCTATGTTCAGGTGAACATAAAAATCCGTCGGGGACGGATTGGGGATGATTCCTTTCAAACTCCGGGCTGCGCTACCTGCGGCGTACCCTGCCGTTCGGGTGCAAAGTTACGCCCTTAAGGCGATGTCCGACAGAGGCTTGACCCGGACAATCAGTGCCAACCGGCGCAACGTGCTGCCACTTGCCGGAGAAGTGATACAAGTTCCAAAATATCCTTGTTTATTTGCAGTGTGATTCGGATGTGGGACTGAAAATACACTCCTTCCGCCGGATGTTCGGACAGCAATCCGGGCATCAATCCAAACGGTTGAAAACAGGTGTATGTATTCAGATAGTTTTCCAAGCACACGTCCGTGCGGACGGATAAAAGCATGGACGGTTGGACAAACCGATGAATACCCGCAGGCACAGCCGGATTAAGGAGTGAATAAATAAATGAATGGGAGTGCGTGCGTACGTACTAATGACAATACGCTACCGCCACCGGACAGATGTATAACCAAATAAATTATCAAAAAAATGAAAGAAGCAACTTATGTGGCAATCTCCACGCAGAAAGGTGGAGCGGGTAAGACAACCCTGACAGTGCTTGTAGCAAGCTATCTGCACTATGTGAAAGGCTACAACGTAGCCGTGGTGGACTGCGATTTCCCGCAGTACAGTATCCATGACATGCGCAAGCGTGACATGAAAGCCGTCATGGAGGACGGGCATTACAAGGTGCTGGCGTATGAGCAGCTCAAACGACTGAAGAAGAACCCGTACACCATCAGATGCAGCCGTGCGGAAGATGCGGTAAAGACCGCCGAAAATCTGGTGGCAGCGCAGCCCGACCTCGATTTCGTGTTCTTCGACCTGCCGGGAACAATCAACAATGCCGATGTGGTGCAGACCATTTCCCAAATGGACTATATCTTCACGCCCATCATCGCCGACCGTGTGGTGATGGAGAGTTCCATCAAGTTCGCCACTGTCATCAACGAACAGATGATAAGCACGGGCAAGTCCGGCATCAAAGGGATTTACCTCGTGTGGAACATGGTGGACGGACGCGAAAAGACTGAACTTTACAAGGCATACGACAAGGTCTGTGCCGAGTTCGCCCTGCCCATTCTGGAAACACATCTACCGGACAGTAAGCGCTTCCGCAAGGAGACGGCGGCAGAACGCAAGGCGGTATTCCGCTCCACGGCGTTTCCGGCGGACAAAATACTGGTACGCGGCAGCAACCTCGACAAACTCGTCGATGAGATTCTCGGCATCATCAAAAACTGAACGGCATGGCAAAGAAAACAAGAATCGAGGACATCGACAGCGAAGCCGTAATCAACTCATTTCGACTGGACGATACAAGCATTCCGCCGGAAGCGAGAAGCACGGACGGGAACGCTCCTGTCCCACCTCCGAAAGAAGCGATACAAGAAGCCGTTTCTCCACCCGCCTCGCACTCCAAAGAGGAGCCGGAACGCAGGCGCAGGAACAGCAAGCCGGAAAAATTGGATTATGACACAGTATTCATATGCGGTTCCAATATCACGGCAAGGCTCGGCAAGCAGGTCTATATCCGCAAGGAGTACCACGACCGCATACAGAAGATGCTTCATGTAATCGGAGGCAACGAAGTGACTATCGCGGCATTTCTTGACAACGTGCTGACACACCATTTCACGCTGTTCCAAGACGAGATAGCCGAATCGTTCAAACGGCACATGGAATCCTATAATTTATAAACACTCAAAAACAACAAAGAAGTATGAAAAGAACAAATAAGAACCGTCAGGCTGAGTATCTGCAAACAGGAAAGAGTGAAAGAACCGCTGTCCGTGCAGCAAAGTGTGTAACCGACTACGGGCATGAAAATACCGACGTTGACTTCCGCAAGGATAAAGGCAGAGACAAACCGCTCTCGACTTTCCTGCAAGCATCGGAAATCAAAACGCGGCAATGTATATACATCAGCCGAGAAATTCATGAGAAAGTCGCTATCGTTACCAGTCGGATGGGAAACGGTTTGAGCATCGGCAAGTTTGTGGATAACATCCTCCGCGACCATTTCCGACAATACGGGCAGCAGTACATGGAACAGATTGAAAACGCCCAAAAAGTAAGATTATGACAAAGGCGTTTTTAATCGTATCGGTTGCTTGCAACGTGTGGTTTCTGTTTCTGCTGTTCTATGACCGCATCATGGACATGAAGCTCATCCGTTTCTTCAGACATATTGCCGGGCTGTGGCGGTCATTGGACAGTACGGTGGCAGAGCAAGGAAAGGATAAGGAAATACCTCACGCAGACACCTCGGACATCATTGGCAAGAGCCGTTTCAAGATGGCATCGACCCGGACAACCGCTGCCATACCGACGCAAGAAGCCGCCACTTCGGAAAAAGGCATTGAGCTGTCGGAGGAAGAGGCTACTTTTGACGACGGAAACACGGAAACCGTCTCACGCCCGACACAAGTACCGGAGGACAAACTCGATGAAACCTTCACGAGCATCCCGCCCTCGGAACTGGAGTACGGAGAAGATGAACCGGAGGATGAAGAACCAGACAAAAAGCAGGCTTCGGGAAGTAGCTTCGAGGATATTGACATGGCAGTACACACCATACGGAAGGAATCACCATCCGATGAGGAAATGCGACACGCCGGAAAGGTCATGACGGAACTGGACGGGACAGAGCTTTTCACAAGAATAACGGAACGCCTGACCGATGAAGCAATGAGCGAGAGGATTGCAAAGGCGATGGCAGTTTTCGTGGACACGGTGAACATGACCGTGACACAACAAAAGGAAAAGGTGTTCGTGATTCCCGACAACATCGAGGAGTTCGACTTCCGAAACTATGTATAACAACTAAAAAAGAATGGAAATGAAAACGTAAAATGACGACACCCACGCGCACGGCGGTACAAGGTACAGCCAACCCGCAACGGACAGCCCCAAGTCCGTAGAAACAAACGGGCAACCACTAAAACCAAAGTAAAGTAATCAAGTATCAACCGCCCGAAAAAGGACTATCCACCCTTTGGACGGCACAAAAAAGAACAGTTTATGAACAAGAACATCAGACAAAAGTTAATCATCGCTGCGGCACTTATGATTGCCGCAACCGCCTCCGCTTTCGCACAGGGAAACGGTCTGGCTGGCATCAACGAAGCCACCTCTATGGTGAGTTCGTATTTCGACCCCGGCACGAAATTAATCTACGCCATCGGCGCGGTAGTCGGGCTTATCGGTGGCGTGAAAGTGTACGGAAAATTCTCGTCCGGAGACCCGGACACCTCGAAGACCGCCGCCTCGTGGTTCGGGGCTTGTATCTTCTTGATTGTCGCCGCCACTATCCTGCGCTCATTCTTCCTTTAATAAACAATGTATGGCTGAATACCCGATAAACAAGGGTATCGGCCGTCCGGTCGAGTTCAAGGGTTTGAAGGCTCAGTACCTCTTCATCTTCTGCGGAGGTCTGCTGGCTCTCTTCGTCCTGTTCGTCATCCTCTATATGGTCGGCATCGACCAGTGGATATGTATCGGCTTCGGCGCGGCATCGTCTTCCGTCCTCGTATGGCAGACCTTCGCGCTGAACGCCCGGTACGGCGAACACGGGCTGATGAAATTGGGAGCGGCAAGGAGCCATCCCCGATACCTTATCAACCGACGGCGGATCACCCGATTACTCAAACGGCAACGAAAGGAAGAAACGACATGAGAAATACATCCAAAATGACAACACTGGAAAACAAGTTCCCCCTGCTGGCGGTGGAGCATGGCTGCATCATCTCCAAAGACGCCGACATCACGGTGGCTTTTGAGGTGGAACTGCCGGAGCTTTACACCGTGACGGGCGCAGAGTACGAGGCGATACACGGCTGCTGGTGCAAGGCTATCAAGGTGCTGCCGTACTTCTGCGTCGTGCATAAGCAGGATTGGTTCATCAAGGAGAAATATATGCCGGAGTTACAGAAGGACGACATGAGTTTCTTGAGCCGTTCCTTTGAACGCCACTTCAACGAGCGTCCGTACCTGAAACACTCCTGCTATCTCTACTTGACCAAGACGACGAAAGAACGTAACCGTATGCAGAGCAACTTCAGTACGCTGTGCCGGGGACATATCATCCCGAAGGAGCTGGACAAGGAAACCGCCGGGAAGTTCATGGAGGCCGCCGAACAGTTCGAGCGCATCATGAACGACAGCGGCTTTGTGAGGCTGCGCCGCCTCTCCACCGACGAGATTGTCGGGACGGAGAAGTCCGCCGGGCTGATAGAGCGTTACTTCTCGCTCATGCCCGAAGGCGACACGACCTTGCAGGACATCGACCTCTCGGCAAAAGAAATGCGTATCGGTGACAACCGCCTGTGCCTGCACACCCTCTCCGACGCGGAGGATATGCCAGGAAAGGTGGCTACCGACATCCGCTACGAGAAACTCTCCACCGACCGCTCGGACTGTCGCCTCTCCTTCGCCTCCCCCGTGGGGCTGCTGCTTTCCTGCAACCACATCTATAACCAGTATGTGATTATCGACAACAGCGAGGAAAATTTGCAGAAGTTCGAGAAGTCCGCAAGGAATATGCAGTCGCTATCCCGATACAGCCGGAGCAACAGCATCAACCGCGAGTGGATAGACCAGTACCTGAACGAAGCCCATTCCTACGGGCTGACCTCGGTACGGGCGCACTTCAACGTCATGGCGTGGAGCGATGACGCGGAGGAACTGAAGCATATCAAGAACGATGTGGGCAGCCAGCTGGCAAGCATGGAGTGCGTGCCGCACCACAATACCATCGACTGCCCGACGCTCTACTGGGCGGCGATGCCCGGCAACGCGGCGGACTTCCCGGCGGAAGAGAGTTTCCATACATTCATCGAGCAGGCGGTGTGCCTCTTCACGGAGGAAACCAACTACCGCAGTTCGCTCTCGCCCTTCGGCATCAAGATGGTGGACAGGCTTACGGGAAAACCGTTGCACCTCGACATCAGCGACCTGCCGATGAAGCGGGGTATCACGACCAACCGCAACAAGTTCGTGTTGGGTCCTTCGGGCAGCGGCAAATCCTTTTTTATGAACCACCTCGTGAGGCAATACTACGAGCAGGGTACGCACGTGGTGCTGGTGGACACGGGAAACTCCTATCAGGGCTTGTGCGAGATGATCCGGTGCAAGACAAACGGGGCGGACGGCGTGTACTTCACCTACACGGAGGAGAAACCGATTTCGTTCAACCCGTTCTACACCGATGATTACGTGTTCGACGTGGAGAAAAAGGACAGCATCAAGACATTGCTGCTGACGCTCTGGAAGTCGGAGGACGACAAAGTGACGAAGACGGAGAGCGGCGAACTGGGCAGTGCGGTGAACGCCTATATCGAGCGTATCAGGGCTGACCGGAGCATCGTCCCCTCGTTCAACACCTTCTACGAGTATATGCGCGACGACTACCGCCGCGAACTGGCGGAACGTGAGATAAAGGTGGAGAAGTCCGACTTCAACATCGACAATATGCTCACCACCATGCGGCAGTATTACCGGGACGGACGCTACGACTTCCTGCTCAACTCCACGGAGAACATCGACCTGCTCGGCAAGCGGTTCATCGTCTTCGAGATTGACAGTATAAAGGAAAATCGCGAGCTTTTCCCTGTGGTGACCATCATCATCATGGAAGCCTTCATCAACAAGATGCGCCGATTGAAAGGCGTAAGGAAACAGTTGATAGTGGAAGAGGCTTGGAAGGCTCTATCTTCGGCGAACATGGCTGAGTACCTGCGCTATATGTACAAGACCGTGCGCAAGTATTACGGGGAGGCAATCGTGGTGACGCAGGAGGTGGACGACATCATTTCCTCGCCCGTCGTCAAGGAGAGCATCATCAACAACTCCGACTGCAAGATACTCCTTGACCAGCGGAAGTACATGAACAAGTTTGATGCCATACAGTCCCTGTTGGGTCTGACGGAGAAAGAGAAGTCGCAGATACTCTCCATCAACATGGCGAACAACCCGTCAAGGCTCTACAAGGAAGTGTGGATAGGACTGGGCGGCACGCAGTCGGCAGTCTATGCCACCGAAGTTAGTGCTGAAGAGTATCTGGCGTACACCACCGAAGAAACGGAAAAAGTAGAGGTTTACCGTCTGGCGGAACAGTTGGGCGGCGACATTGAAGCCGTCATCCGGCAGCTTGCCGAAAGGCGGAGAAAAAAGGAATAAATAGAAACAGATTCATCAACTAAAAAAGAAAATGCGTATGAGTATATCAAGAACGAAAATGCTGCAAGTCAGCAAGTGTTTAATCGGGCTGGCGGTCATGGTGCTGCAATCCTGCGACATAACGGACAACCGACGCGACCTGCTTTGCGGAAACTGGGAGAGTGTGGAGGGCAAGCCCGACGTGCTTATCTACAAGGAGGGCGAAGCCTATAAGGTGACGGTATTCAAGCGGAGCGGCATCCGCCGCAAGCTGAAGCCGGAAACCTATCTCTTGCAGGAGGAGAACGGCAATCTGTTCATGAACACCGGATTCCGCATCGACGTGTCCTACAACGAGGCGACGGACATCCTGACCTTCTCGCCGAACGGGGACTACGTGCGTGTGAACCCGAAACCGGACCATCCGATAGGCGAGCAATAAATAATGAAATCCACTAAAATCCAAAGTAACATGAGAACAAGAATAACACTTATTATCTGCCTGTGCCTGTTTGCAGTCGGCAGGGCAAGCGCACAGTGGGCGGTGATAGACCCGTCCAACATCGCGCAGAGCATCGTGAACACCTCGAAGAACGTGGTACACACTTCCACGACCGCCCAGAATATGATAAAAAATTTTCAAGAGACCGTGAAGATTTACGAACAGGGCAAGAAGTATTACGACGCACTCAAATCCGTGAACAATCTGGTAAAGGACGCCCGGAAGGTGCAGCAGACCATTCTGATGGTGGGTGACATCACCGACACCTATGTGACCAGTTTCCAGAAGATGATGCGTGACGACAACTTCACGGTGGAGGAACTGGGAGCCATCGCCTTTGGCTACACCAAGTTATTGGAGGAATCCAACGATGTGCTGACGGAACTGAAGAATGTGGTGAATATCACCACGCTCTCCATGACGGACAAGGAGCGCATGGACGTGGTGGAACGCTGCTACTCCAAAATGAAGCGTTACCGCAACCTCGTGAGCTACTACACCAACAAGAACATTAGCGTGAGTTACCTGCGTGCGAAGAAGAAAAACGACCTTGACCGCATCATGGGGCTGTACGGGAACATGAACGAAAGATATTGGTAGCCTATGAATTTCGACAACCTTCACCAAATTCTGCGCTCGCTCTACGAACAGATGATGCCGCTATGCGGGGACATGGCGGGCGTGGCGAAAGGCATCGCCGGGCTGGGCGCACTCTTTTATGTGGCCTACCGGGTATGGCAGTCGCTGGCGAGAGCCGAACCGATAGACGTGTTCCCTATGCTCCGCCCGTTCGCTATCGGTCTGTGCATCATGTTCTTTCCGACGGTGGTACTGGGTACGATAAACAGCATCATGTCGCCCGTCGTGCAGGGTACGGCAAAGATGCTGGAGGCGGAAACGCTGGACATGAACCGATACCGTGAGCAGAAGGACAAACTGGAGTACGAAGCGATGATGCGCAATCCCGAAACCGCCTACCTCGTGTCAAATGAGGAGTTTGACAAACAACTGGAAGAACTGGGCTGGTCGCCCGGCGACATGGTGACGATGGCGGGGATGTACATCGAGCGCGGGATGTACAACATGAAGAAGGGCATCCGCGACTTCTTCCGCGAGATACTGGAACTGATGTTCCAAGCCGCCGCCCTCGTGATAGACACCATCCGCACGTTCTTCCTCGTGGTGCTGGCGATACTCGGTCCGATAGCCTTCGCCATATCGGTGTGGGACGGCTTCCAAAGCACGCTTACACAGTGGATATGCCGCTACATACAGGTCTATCTGTGGCTGCCCGTGTCGGATATGTTCAGCACCATACTGGCGAAGATACAAGTGCTGATGCTGCAAAGCGACATCGAACGGATGCAGGCTGACCCGAACTTCTCGCTGGATTCGAGCGACGGGGTGTACATCGTCTTCATGATAATCGGCATCATTGGTTACTTCACCATCCCCACGGTAGCAGGCTGGATTATCCAAGCCGGAGGCATGGGAAGCTACGGTCGCAACGTGAACCAGACGGCAGGACGAGCCGGAAGTATGGCGGGCAGCGTGGCGGGCGCAGCCGCAGGAAACGTGGTCGGACGTGTCGGGAAGCTGCTGAAATAATCAACTGACAATTAAAAACGAATAAACAACAATGGAATTTAAGTCACTTAAAAACATCGAATCATCGTTCAGGCAGATACGCCTGTTCGGTATCGTCTTCCTCTCGTTGTGTGCCGTAATAACGGTATGGAGCGTGTGGAGTTCCTACCGCTTCGCGGAGCGGCAACGGGAAAAGATTTACGTGCTGGACAACGGCAAGTCGCTGATGCTGGCTCTCTCGCAAGACTTGTCGCAGAACCGTCCGGCAGAAGCGAGGGAACACGTGCGCCGTTTCCACGAGCTGTTCTTCACGCTCTCACCCGAAAAGAGCGCGATAGAGCATAACGTGAAACGCGCCCTGCTATTAGCGGACAAAAGCGTGTACAACTACTATTCGGACTTTGCCGAGAAGGGGTACTACAACCGCATCATCGCCGGGAACATCAATCAGGTGTTGAAGGTGGACAGCGTGGTGTGCGATTTCAACGGCTATCCCTACCGTGCCGTGACCTACGCCACGCAGAAGATCATCCGGCAGAGCAACGTCACCGAGCGCAGCCTCGTGACTACGTGCCGCCTCTTGAACTCGTCCCGTTCGGACGACAATCCCAACGGTTTCACCATCGAGGGATTCACCATCATCGAGAACAAGGATTTACAAACCATCAAAAGGTAAACGGACATGAAGAAAATCAAAAAATCATTTTGGCGTGCGTACTGGAAGCTCCACGACAAAAAGAAAATGCTGGTGGCAAGGCTCAAAGGCTATCTGGACGGTTTGCCCCCGAAGACACGCAGGCGCATCGTGCTGGCGATGCTCGCCGCCTTTGCGGTGCTTGCCCTCTACACCTTCGGCAAAGCCGTCTATGAAATCGGCAGGAATGACGGCAGCCGGATGGTAACAGACCATGCCGGACAGGTGGAACTGTCCATAAAGCCGGACAACAATCATAATGTAATACCTTATTTATATGGAACAGACGAAGAATGAACCTAAAAACGAGAACAAGGCGGCTCCCGACAACGGGAAACCGAAGAAGGAGCGCAAGCCGCTGACCGAAGCCCAAAGGCTGAAACGTCAGAAAATGATAGTGCTGCCCGCTATAGTGCTGGTATTCATCGGTGCTATGTGGCTGATATTCGCCCCGTCTTCCGACAAGGAGCAGCAACCGGGAACGGGTGGTTACAACATCGAAATGCCCGACGCTGACAAGGCGAACCGCCAGATCATCGGCGACAAGGCGAAAGCCTACGAACAGGGAGCAATGGAGGAACGGCAGGAGAACCGCAGCCGCGCCATGCAGGAACTGGGCGATATGTTCGACCGCGAGGTGGCGGAAACGGACGGCGGCAGGGACTTCGACCTTGCTAATCCCGGAAATGCGGAAGATGCAACAGCAAAATCATCCGCTCCGAAAACCATCCAATCCTCCGCAGCTGCCTACCGCGACCTCAATACCACGCTCGGCAACTTCTATGAGCAGCCGAAGAACGACAACGCGGAAATGGACGAACTGTTAGAGCGTATCGCCTCGCTGGAATCGGAACTGGAAACCGAGAAAGGCAAGGCATCCGCTATGGATGACCAAGTGGCACTCATGGAGAAGTCCTATGAACTGGCGGCGAAGTACATGGGCGGGCAGAACGGCACACAGCCACCTGTCGGACAGGCGGCAGAGCCTTACCCCGTGCAGAAAGCCGGAAAGAACACGGCTGCACCTGTCAGGCAGGTAACGCATCAGGTGGTATCTTCGCTCTCACAGCCGATGAGCAACGCTGAGTTTGTCGCCTCCTTCTCGCAGGAGCGCAACCGCAGTTTCAATACGGCGGTGGGTGTCACGACTGTATCGGACAGGAACACCATATCGGCGTGTGTCTATGGGGCGCAGAGTGTGACTGACGGGCAGGCGGTAAGATTACGGCTGCTGGAGCCGATGGCAGTGGCGGACAAAATCATACCCCGCAATGCAGTGGTGGTAGGCACGGCAAAGATTCAGGGCGAACGACTCGATATTGAAATTACTTCGCTGGAGTACGCAGGTACGATTATCCCGGTAGAACTGGCGGTGTATGACACGGACGGACAGCCCGGCATCTTCATTCCAAACTCGATGGAGATGAACGCCGTCAGGGAGGTTGCCGCCAACATGGGCGGCTCGCTGGGCAGCAGCATTAATATCTCCACCAACGCAGGGGCGCAGCTCGCCTCCGACTTGGGCAAGGGGCTGATACAAGGCACGAGCCAGTATATCGCCAAGAAGATGCGTACCGTCAAGGTGCATCTGAAATCCGGATACAAGGTCATGCTATATCAGGACAGAGATTGAAAACAATAACAATCAACGACTAAAAAAACAACAACCAAATTTTTATTTACCACTAAAATCCAAAGTAGAATGAAAAAAGTAATCATCATGTTTGCCCTCGCTATGGGCATCATAACTGCCAACGCGCAGGAGAACGTAACCGTTGGAGAGAACAACGGAAGTGAACCGACGAACGAAGCGAGAGCAGAGACAAGCTCGCTTGACTATGCCTCGCAAGGAGGAGGAAGGCAAAGCCAACAACCGACCTTGACAAAGGAGGTCTATCCGCAGAAGGAGGCGGACGGCGATCTGTATCACGGGCTGACAAAGAAGCTGACCTTCGACCGCATGGTTCCCCCGCACGGATTGGAAGTGACCTACGACAAGACCGTCCACGTCATTTTCCCCTCGGAGGTGCGCTACGTCGATTTAGGCTCGCCCGACCTGATTGCGGGTAAAGCCGACGGAGCGGAGAACGTCATCCGCGTGAAAGCTACCGTGCGTAACTTCCCGAACGAAACCAATATGTCGGTAATCACGGAGGACGGGAGTTTCTATACTTTTAACGTGAAGTACGCCTCCGAACCGCTGCTTCTCAACGTGGAGATGTGCGACTTCATCCATGACGGCGAGAAGGTGAACCGCCCGAACAACGCGCAGGAAATCTACCTGAAGGAACTGGGCAGCGAAAGCCCGATGCTGGTGCGCCTTATCATGAAGTCCATCCACAAGCAGAACAAGCGTGAGGTGAAGCACATCGGCTGCAAGCGATTCGGCATCCAGTACCTGCTGAAAGGTATCTACACGCATAATGGGTTACTCTATTTCCACACGGAGATAAAGAACCAGAGCAACGTGCCTTTCGATGTGGACTACATCACATGGAAAATCGTGGACAAGAAGGTGGCGAAGCGTACCGCCGTGCAGGAGCAGATTATCCTGCCGCTCCGTGCGCAGAATTACGCCACACTCGTGCCGGGCAAGAAGAGCGAGCGCACGGTATTCACGATGGCGAAGTTCACCATTCCCGACGACAAATGCCTCGTGGTGGAACTCAACGAGAAGAACGGGGGGCGTCACCAGTCTTTCGTGATTGAAAACGAGGACTTGGTACGTGCCAATACCATCAACGAACTTCAAGTGCGCTGACCATGAGAAAGTACATCGCAATAATCATCGTGTCGCTTGCCCTGTTCACGGGGCAGGCGCACGCCCAGCGATGCCTGCCGAAGATGCAGGGCATCGAATTGAGAGCTAACCTTGTGGACGGTATGCGTTTAAGTGGCAACAATGGCGGTTACAGTTTCGGGGCGGCTCTCTCCACCTACACGAAGAACGGTAACAAGTGGGTGTTCGGTGGCGAATACCTCTTGAAGAACAACCCGTACAAGGATACCGCCATACCTGTGGCGCAGTTCACGGCGGAGGGCGGTTATTATTTCAAGATACTCTCCGACGCCCGTAAAATAGTGTTCGTCTATGCGGGGGCTTCGGCTCTCGCCGGATATGAGTCGGTGAATTGGGGCGAGAAAGTGCTGCATGACGGCTCCACGCTCCATGACCGGGACGCCTTCATCTACGGCGGTGCGCTGACGCTCGATGTGGAGTTTTACGTGGCTGACCGTATCGCCCTGCTCGCCAACCTCCGGGAGCGCCTGCTGTGGGGTGGCGACACACGGAAGTTCCATACGCAGTTCGGGGCGGGCGTCAAGATAATCATCAACTGACACGTCGCATGGAACGGACGGACATTGAGAATATGAGGCAGATACCCATTGCGGACTTTCTCGCACGGCTGGGACATGAGCCTGTCCGAAGGAGCGGAAACGAGCTGTGGTATCGTGCGCCATACCGCAGTGAACGCACGCCCTCCTTCCGTGTGAACGTGGCGAAACAGCTCTGGTACGACTTCGGCTTGGGCAAGGGCGGCGACATCTTCACGCTTGTCGGGGAGTTTACCCGAAGCGGGGATTTCATGGCGCAGGCGAGATTCATAGCGGAAACCGCCCGTATGCCGCTTGCCGCAGCAGAAAAGCCGTTGTACCTGCCGGAACCGTCCGAACCTGCCTTTGAGGGAGTGGAAGCCGTCCCGCTGCTCCGCTCTCCGCTGACGGAGTATTTGAAGGAAAGAGGCATCCCTTATGCCGTTGCATCCCGCCACTGCTGCCGCCTGAACTACGGCGTGCGTGGTAAGCGGTACTTTGCCGTCGGCTTTCCGAACGTGTCGGGCGGCTATGAAACCCGAAGCCGCCGTTTCAAGGGTTGCGTACCACCAAAGGACGTGTCGCTGGTCAAGGCGGGGGACATCCCGGCGGACGTGTGCAGCGTGTTCGAGGGCTTTATGGACTTCCTGTCCGCCGTCACGCTCGGTTTGGCAACGGGTGACTGCCTTGTGCTGAACTCCGTCGCCAACGTGGAAAAGGCTTTGAAACATCTGGACGGGTACGAGCGCATCGACTGTTACCTCGACCGAGACGAAGCCGGACGCAGGGCAATGGAAGCCCTGCGGACACGCTACGGAGGAAAGGTGACAGACCGTTCCGGCATCTATCAAGGCTGCAAGGACTTGAACGAGTACCTGCAACAAGTATCAAGAAAACAACAAAAGAACAACAATCTAAAAATCAAAGAATAATGAACATACTGAACAACAAGAACAAGAGAACATCAATCTTCAAGGCGTTGGCACTCTGCCTGTTCGCCGCAGTGTCATTCACATTCGTATCGTGCGACGACGATATGGACATCCAGCAATCCTATCCCTTCACGGTGGAAACCATGCCCGTGCCGAACAAGGTCACAAAGGGGCAGACGGTGGAAATCCGCTGTGAGCTGAAGAAAACGGGCGATTTCGCCAATACCCTCTATACCATCCGGTATTTCCAGTTCGAGGGTGAGGGCACACTGAAAATGGACAACGGCATCACTTTCCTGCCCAATGACCGCTACCTGCTCGAAAACGAGAAGTTCCGGCTGTACTACACGGCGCAAGGTGACGAGGCGCACAACTTCATCGTGGTAGTGGAGGACAATTTCGGCAACTCCTATGAGTTGGAATTTGACTTCAACAACCGAAACGTGAAGGATGACGGGGTTATCACTGTTGTCCCCATCGGGAACTTCAAGCCCTTTACACGATGATACGTGTATTCATGGCTATCCTCTGTTCGCTTCTGGCGGTCTGTTCCGTGTCCGCACGGAACAGACGCCATGAGGGAACGGACGGGCAGGCGGCTATCTACCGGCTGCCACCATTTGAGAGGGCGGTGCGATGCACGAAGTATTTTGAGGGCTGGCATTCGGAAAAACATCACCCGTATGTAGGATATGGACATCGGTTGCAGCCGGGGGAAAGGTATTCGGCACGCACCATGACGAAGCGGCAGGCGGACGCGCTTCTGCGAAAAGACCTGCGGAAGTTCTGCGCGATGTTCCAGCAGTTCGGGAAGGATTCGCTTCTGCTTGCCACGCTCGCCTACAATGTCGGTCCGTACCGTCTTTTGGGGAGTGGGAAGATACCCAAAAGCACGCTAATCCGAAAGCTGGAGGCGGGTGACAGGAACATCTACCGGGAGTATATCGCTTTCTGTAACTATAAGGGGAAACGCCACGCCATGCTGCTCAAACGAAGGAAGGCTGAGTTTGCGCTGCTGTATGTACCATAAAGAATAAGTGTCTGACGAAAGAAACTCCGATGAAGCCGCCAACTTCATCGGAGTTTCAGTTTTCATACATTCGGGATTGTCCCTTTGCCTGCAACCTCACCGTCCCTGCAATGCTCTATGATACCGGGTGAAAATCCCATGCTGCCGATTGCGATATGCCGGATATAGTCTGTATATTCCTGACCTTGAAAATTCCTGCCCGTAAGGTTCTTGAAAACCATCTTTATGCTTATGCCGTCGTTGCTGTACAAGATGGTTTTTCCGTTCTGTCTGATTGTTTCCATGATTAAAACTTGTTTTTGTGAATACTATCGTAGATTGGTACAAAGGTTTCTTTGCCTACTTTCTTATCCGCCATCATGCTCATGAAAGAAAGTAGGCGGCTTTTGCCGCCCACCCCTCAAAAGCGGGTGTAAAGTCCCGTTACCATCGTGAACATTTCCTCCAGCATATCGCAATATATCCCCTCGTGCGTTTCAATGTCCTTCGTCCTGCTCTCGAATGTCTTTTTGCTGAACGTCTTGCGGTAGAAACGCATATTGTATAGGTCTGCCCCTCCGTCATAGATGATGTCAAGGCGGTTGGCACTGGTCTTGTTCCTCGCAAGGCTCATGCGCAAGCCGTTGCCCATGTCTGTGAAGTCTTTGCTTCCCGTCATGGCGGCAAAGCGTCTGCCGCCAATCTGCTCTAAAATTGTCTTTGCTATCATATCCGTTGTCTTTTAGGTTTATGGTTCGGGCGGTGCGGACACCGCCCCAATGTTCAAAATTCTGTTTTCTCGGTTATGGGTGTGCATTTTTCCAGCCACTCTTTCAGACATTCCATGCTATACTCGCTCGTGATGACTGCCGTATGGCTGTCAATGGCAGTGAAACGGCTGCTTTCATAGCTGTCTATCCACCCCTTTAGGGTATCAACTCCCCACGCTTCGGCATCGTCAAAGATGCCGTCCAATGCCGTAATGGGTTCGCTGAATTTGACTATCAGCGTTTGGTAGCCTGCTTCGTTCATCGCTTCTCCTCCTTCCTTTCCTTTGCCGTTAGCCACTTGTCCCGTGCGGCTCGACATTCGTCTAATGTGGGTTTGACACAAGAGAAAAGTTCCCCGTCCGTGTGGCGGTAGTCGTATTGCACAAGGGTGCGTTTGCGTCTGTCGATACCCGTTTGGAATTTCTCGTAGTTCTCCGTTCCTGCCGATTGGCAGGTGCTTACTCCGTTAATTGTCATTTTGTTGCCATAGTCGTTGTTATTTAGATGATTAGAAATGTACAGACAGCACTCTGTGTTGCATCACCATTTCGGGGTCGCTCGTGTAGCGTTGGTGCAGGTAGAAATGATGAGAGCCGAAGCCGTAAAGGAAGAACTTGTCAAGTTCGTGTTTCTCGGCAAAGTCCTTGACGCTCGCCCTTAATTGCTCCTCACTCTGACAAAGAGTGAGGAGGTTCATAAATTCAAGGAACATCGTGGGGATTTTATCATCCCATAGGAAAACCATGCTTTCAAATCTTACTTCCATAATGTTAGTTGTTAGATGTCGATATTATGCCGCTTTCATCCGCTGGCGGATAAGGTTGGCGTTCTTGTTCACAAGGGCGATGATGCGGTCGTGGTATTCGGAGTTCTCGTTGCATACGCCACGACACTGCACCACCTCAAAAGTTTTTAGTGACACCTCTATCGTTTCAATTCGTTTTCCGTCAATGGTGGCGGATAGGATAAGGGAGTCTTTTCGTTTGTGGTAACCGCCCACACAATGGTGCATCGTCCTTCCTTCCTCTGCCATTTCTTCCACGCTCTCTATGACTTTGACGCAAATAAGGCTGTCGGTAAAGGCAAGTCCGAAGAATATGCCCTTAGCTTTCAGATATTGTTTCTCGTCCTCAATCGCTTTCCTGCGTTGCTGTTCAGTCCGCTCATGTTTCCTTTGCAGGTTGCGCTTTGCCACCAACTTGTCGTGTTCAACTTTGAGGTCGGCAGGGCAAACGTATTTCGGGCTGTTTGTGTCCTTGCCGAAATGACGCAGGAGGTCTATGGTGTCACGCCACATTGAGCCGTCCTCAATAGTATAGCCGTTGCGGATACATATCTTGATTGAAGCCCAATACTCTCCAATATTGAAAGAGTGGTACAGATAGTAGCGCAACATGGGATATTGCCCTGCCTTCAACAGCGTTTCCGCACGGCTGTCCGACAATAATGCCGGTATTAGTTTGGTGGGTACAATGTCGTGGAAATTGCCGTTAAAGCCGTTTCTGCGGAGCGTCGGCAACACCTTATATCTTGGATATATCGGGGAATATGAGATATGGCGGTACGCTTCATTGTCATTGCGGATAGCAAAAGGAGAAGCGAATGAGAACGTGTCGATGTAGCATCCCAATGTGCGTGGAATGGCAACAACAGCCTTACGCCCTTGTTCATTCCACCAATACTGCCCGATTTCAAGGGCATAGGACTTGGCATTAACCCCTTTCTCCATACCCACGACAAGCAAGAACATTCGTAGCACTTGGTATTCTCCGCTTGTGGTAAGGGTTGTGAAATACTGCTTTTGTCTTACCTTGCGCTGATAGGTGAGGCAGACTTTCAAACTTGCTCCACATTCGGGACACGTACAATGCTCGGTCTGCTCCGTCATTACCCAACTATGACCGCAATCCATACAAGTGGTACGACCTTTCGGCAAGCGGTGTGCATAATGCTCCACGCAATTACGGAATGCCCAATTTATCTGTATCGGGGTTATCGGGCGTAGTTTCTTGCTTTGGGCAAGAACTGCTTTTTCAAATTTGTTTCTCGGTTTCATAAGCCAAAATCAAATAATGAGGGTTGAACTTGGGTTTCTGTTTTCGCCTTTGTCGGCTTGGTGCGGTTCTGCAACTTGCGGAGTTCCTCGTCTTGGTATCTGCGGACTGCCTGCTGACGTGCTTCTGCTTTTTCCTCTGCCGTGAGTTCCACAATGTGGTTCACCGCCACTTGGCATTGGATAGGCTTGCCCACCTCAATCTCGTTCTCGTCATAGTAGTGTACTGCTTGTCCGTATATCTCTCCGTCCGTGAAGCCGTTACAACCGCTTTTCTGCACATAGTTCAGAATGTAGGTTACGCAATCGTCAATGTTCTTGGCTGGATTGCGGTAGTTCTTCGCAAAGAGCGTGTCTTCCTCCGCACGTTGTTCCAAATACATCTGTATCGTTCTCTTGAAATGGTCTGTTCCTTTCATATCGCTGTCGTTTTTATGAGTTGTCAAATAGTATGTTTCAAAATCTCCCTCCAATAAATCGGCTCAACCTCGCTCAATAGGAAGTCTATAAAGTCCTTCCGTGCGTCCTTGTTCAGTTCGTGGTAGAGTCCACGGAACACGGACATATTGCCGTTGAGGTATGTTTCCACCATGTACTCGAAGATGTTGCCCACCTCGTAGTATCTGCATTGTTGCTCCACTGTCTTGCTTCTTCTCTTTGCCATGTCGGTAGGGATTAAAGGGTGAATAACCAAAGAATGAAGCCGAAGAACAGGATAACGGAAAGAATAGCCACGATTACCCCTATTGCCACTCGGAACACTCCGTTTATTATCTCTCTGACGATGTACCAAAGGATGCCGGACACCCAAAAGGCGGTGCGCATGATTAGGGTGCATATCGCAAGCCCTATGTATTGCGCCATTTGTCTGAAATTTACCGTTGCTGTCATAGCCGTATCATTTGTTAAGTTCCACGATGCTGTCTATCCTGCCGTATAGGAAACTGCGGAGTGCGGTCTTGTCGGTAGCCTTGTATTCCGCCCAATATCCATACTGCTTTACAATGTAGGTTCGGAGAATGTCGGAAAAGTCAAACATCCAACCTTGCAAGGGTACTGCGCTCTTGAAATAGGTGTTGCTGTTCACGTTGCGTGTAAGCCAATCCTTTTCCTCTCGGCTCAATTTCTCACCATTGTTCAGTTTGGTGCGAAGTCCGTACACCTTGCTGCCTTGCAGGTTCTCCAAACTTGGTACTTCCCATGCCACGAATTTTGTTGCTATTGCCGTTCTCATATCCGTTTTGTTTTTGATTTTTTGTTTTTTAATGCGGATTCAAGAGCTGAGGGAGTTGAGTTTCAAACTATCTTATCTGCTTCTCGTTTATCCGACATTTTTTTTAATGCGTCTTTCTGTCGCATCGGTCGTTTTCGTTTCGGGTGCTTAAAAAGGTAGGGATTAGGGAATGCAAGGTTTTTCGGAAAAATACTACCCGAAAGGCTGGAGATTTTTCCAGAAAACAGGAGGCTTGACCTTGCTTTCCCGTACAATCCCGGAGTTACCTTTGCACCCAGCACGAAAATGACTGCCTGATGCGGCTCACTGAAAGGCGCGAAAATGGAGGTAAACGGAAGTGGAGGCAGATTAGACAGGAAAACTTCAAAAGAGAAATCCGTGAAAAAGACATCCCCAACAGAAAAGAACATAGCCGGTAGCGTGAAACCGAGCAAACCATCGGCAAGGAAGTATGTTTTTATCTGTTTGGCCAAACGTGTTTGGTCGGATGGATAAAATCATTCTTCCCGGTTTGTCTGCCGTGAGTGACGGCTTGTTCCATTTATGGAATGTGCGGTCATACACGGCTTTCCGCTTCCGGCTCAAAAGGACAACGAAAAAAGAAAAATCGTCAAAACCCCGTAAAAGCACCTCTTTGGCATAAGCACAAAAGAAAGGGGCCTTGTCTCATCAGTCTAAACTATTGTTTAGGCGTGAGGCAAAGCCCTTTTCTCCGCTTATGCGGCAGTCGGCACACGTTCGTTCAAAATCTTTTTGGGCGATGGTGTGCTGACGGATAAAATCGCTTTTACGGAAAAACTTGTGTGAGAAGAAAAAATCAGGAGATTCATTTCTAAATCTCCCGTTTTATTGTTACTTTTGCATACGAAGAGTTCTTTGAAGGTTACGCAACGCACAGAAGAATAATGCAGTAGATAACTAACTAATTCGTAACCTATTACTATTATGAGCGATTACCCAATGCTCATTTCCAATAAATTACACTCTTTTCGTAACTTCATGCAGCAAATATTAGAATATTGCAGACCTTTTGACAGTTAGCTTATTGCCTCACATTGATTGGAAGCAGTTAGTGCTTAGAAACAAGGGTAAACTGATTCCATTATATGTAAGGTTCTTTCAGGAAGGTAGGATAAAAAGACTTTATACCTATTATGTTAAACTGTGTAAGAATCTTTATGGCTATACTTTTGATGAATTGATGATAAACAATATAATCGACTCATTAGAATGGTCGTAGTTCCCCCCCCCTCCAGAATAGGTACAATATCATGACTATCCTAAAGGGGACGGCAGAAGTTCGAATCTGCTATGAGTCACTTACAGTTTGATTAATGGAAAAATCTATAGTTAACGATACACTAGACCTTGAAAATAATCAGATAACGCCACAGCAGGATATTTTCTCGTACTATCGGCGTCTGAGAAGTAATCTATTCTCAGACACGGAGGTCGTGTACGAGACTAAACTCACTCCTGAACTCTTTGATTTGAAATTACAACAGCTCTCGCAAGATAAGAAACAGTCTGAGTTTGAGAATTTTGTTTTAGCGTTGGCAGTTCGACTGGTAACGCCCAACATAAAACCGCAGACTGGTCCCGATGGCGGAGGCGATGGTAAGGTGGACGGTGAGACATATCCTGTTGACAAGGCAATATCTGACAAATGGTGGGTGTCTGAAGGCAGTACTGTCGGCCATAAATGGGCGATAGCCATCAGTGTACAGAAGAACTGGAAGAGTAAGATAGAGGGTGATGTCAAGAAGGTTGTAGAGACTGGCCGTGGCTATACGAAGGTCATATTTTTCTCTAGTCAGAAAATCAAGTCTAGTAAACGTCAAGAGGTCGAGGATGAACTATCGAAACAATACGGTGTGGCCGTGAGTATTTTCGACGGTAAGTGGTGTTCGTTTGCTGTGTTTGAACAAGGCTGTTATGATGTCGCTACAGAAAAACTGAACTTTTCTGAAGAATATAGGAGAAAGACAGTTAAAGAAGGTTCCAACGATAAGCGCAGGCAAGAAGAACTAAAGAAGTTAGAGAACGATTTACTATCACGGCAAGTGGAAGGCCTCGATACAGATTATGTTGATGACTTGCTTCGGTCTTGTCTACTAAGCAGAGGACTGGAACGCCCTCGGATGGAGACAGAGGGTCGCTTCAACCGTGCGCAGCGAGAAGCAGATGCACACGGCTCTTCTGTGCAACGGTTCAATATAACATATCATCATGCTTGGACATCGTTTTTCTGGTTTCACGATGTGGATGCAATGTATGCAGATTATTTGAAACTAAAGGAGTATGCTAATATGCATACAACTGTGCATACGATAGAGTTGATGACCAATATTCTCACAAATTTGGAAAATGCAACAAGAGCAGGTTTGTTTGATTCCGAAAGGTTTGAGGCGGAAGTACAAGATCTAAAAACGATAAAGGAGCGCAAAGATTTGTCGCAGGCAAGTCGTCTATTCCTCGAACTCTTCTTCTCAGAGCATCGGTTGCTCCAAATGGTTCACTGTGCACAAGACCCGACGTCAGAGTTAAAGACACTGGCAGAACTGATAAAGACAAGTGCCAACTATCCAGACATCAGTTTTGATGCTCAGATAACCTTCGTTGAGATTATTGGATGCATGATAGATGACAACGAGGAATATGAGAAGCTTATTGACAATATTTCTGAAATTTCGTCTCAGCGCAAGTCGGAGGTTGAGGGAGCCATAATACATTTCAATCGTGCACAGACTTTAATAGACAAGCCACAATATAAGTCGGTGGTGAAGCATTTGGGGCACTGTGTACATGCATTCCTGAAAGAAGGCTATGAGACCGAACTGGTGAAAACATACGGCTATATGGGCATAGCTCTTTATAATCTTGAACTGCCTTACAGTGCAAAGGCTTATTTGGTAAAAGCTGCATCGATACTTGTCAAGGAGTTCTTCACAAAGGGAACTATAAGCCATCTACTGATTACTGTGCTATGGAAATTGTGCGAAATAGAGCTGATGACAGGTCGGCTTGTGATGTATCTCAACTGGCGAGAGTTGTTGTTTGTCATTGCCCATAATGGTCAAGAGATAGAGAGTAAAGAGTTTGTTGAGAAAGACATATTGTTCGATGGCGGTTGGGCTTGCCATTTTGCAACGGCAGATCTCACGAGAGAAACTATTTCCTTTTTGCCTGACATTTTTGCACGTTGTGATATGCATATCTCAGAAAACTATCTGAAATATGCATTAGGATATCAAGAGTCTGTAGATGAGCAATTCGTAAATCTTATTACTGATGATTGGGGCAAATTGCTTAGACAGCAACCGATACATAAGCAGTTCCTTAATTCTCTGAATATAGCAGAAGAAGGTCTGAACTCTATCAGTACATTGGCAAAGGGGTGTCGATTCACTGTCAGTTATGAGAACTCTATCAGGAGTCAACTGGTGGCAGAGACATTTTTGGCAACTGTTGAAACACTGCTTGCCACTTTTGATACGCTGGAACTTGTGGTGATGAGTCAGGGGATTCAAGTGGAAATTATCCCAACTGATGGGCAATCAGAACTAGAAAGAGGAGAAAACGGAACCAAATATATATTTAGAGTAAACTACGACACTCTTGATGGAGAAACGTATTGGCGTTGTTTTGCTTCCTTTATGGCACATTTTATGTCGCTTAACACAGTGTCGTACGAGGAGGTAATGGATTTGATTGCACAGCGGCACGAGAAAGAAAAAATCATAGACAGAATTATTGCCTTGTTAGAACTGAACAACGCAGTTTATTATGTACTTGGTGATAAGTTCAAGTATTCAATCCGTCAATGGAAAAATGCAAATGACAAGACCTATGTATGTAAGGCAGATACAAAGGAGGAAATATTAACAGATCAGAACCCGCATGCAGAGCAGCGAGGTATGCAAATATTCAGTATTTCTAGCACTCTGGAGTGGTGGGAAAAAGCTGGATGGACGGGTGTGTGCTTCATGTACGATAGGTGGTCCGCAACACCACCTATCGTAGGCCTAGCCTTCAAGAACTTGGAGGCGGGCATAAAAATCATCCATGAATGGAAAGAAAAAATAGCCAAAGGAGAGCCAAGTGTTGAATTGCATCTGATAAGAGGCATCAACAAGCATCATCCCTCATGGTATAGAGCATGTGTGACACCAGAAATACCCCTTAGCCATATTGCGGAAGGACAATGTGTAGCTGTAATATGCCGGAAGCACACAATGACTCCAAACGACACGTTGAATCTCGATAATTTTGAACGAGTATATTCTCAGTTTGGTAGTTGCCGGCTTGTGGCAGTGGCAATTGACGAGCAGATGCATATAAATATGAACATCAATTTTAGCGAGGCCATCGAACTTAAAAAGGTTATCATTGCCGATGCATGGAAGGTTTCTGTGCACGGACCAACGCGAAATGCATTGGAATGGGATGATGACCCTATCATTCCAGAGTCAGAGTGCACCACAGCCCCGGTCATTGAATTAATGAAGAGTTTACGTGAAACTCATAATAAGATGGAGAATAAAAACTTTAAAACCGTCTAAGATTTAGATTTGAACATACACAAAATCTTTGCATTTCAACACTATAAAGGGCGTTGTGCAAAATTTTGTGTGAATCGAAACAGGATTCAGTTGTAAGTTTCTTCTTTATCTGGATTCTGTTTTCAAACATAGCGATAAATTGGTTCATAATTAAGCCCCAGTTAGGAATGAGTTGTATCCATTTCTTCTCAATTTCCATCAGTGACGAGACTATAAACTAAGAATGTCAAGTAAAGGGAAAGAATTTATTGTCTTCAAGGCCCGGTTCATCGAAAAGGTATACAAGA
>DWZE01000106.1 GCA_019118325.1 Candidatus Bacteroides intestinavium | reverse complement strand
ATCACTTGCGAAACTTAAGTAACTTTATTGTTTGGTACCTTTAAAGATATAACATTTTTCCAATTGACCGACTGATTTGAGATCTGAAGATGCTTATAACATAATTCTTGAATCAATTCAAAACAGTTTCTAAGAAATCGAAGAACACGGCTGATTTCGAATGGTTACCCTCCAACTCCCTCTAATCAAAAAGTCCGGCGTCTTCCTTCTTTATTCAAAGAGGAATGACTCCGGACTTTTACACAATAAGCTGAGTGATATAGAATCAGCGGGGCCGCGCCATCCCGGCGCGGTTTTCTGTTAGGAATTAGTTGTTGCTATTGTCTTCAGCCTGGAACTTACGGCTTACCTTCAGCAGGTTGGTTGTATAAGTCACCACGTTCTGGGCTTCCTGGATCATGGTCAGGTAGACCATGCTTACCTTGATGCTGCCGCTCTGGCCCTGAATGCGTTGCAATTCCTGGCGTTTCAGGTGGGCCAGTTGTCCGTTCAGGTCATTGGCCTTGCGGACAATGTCGTTCAGGTTGTTGTAGTCGTTGGCTTCTACGGTCTGGCGGCTCGTCTGGAGCAGGTTGGTGATGTCTTCGCTGACGTCGCCGAATTCTCCCTTCTGGATGGCATCCAGTGGCTTGAAGTTATTGTCGATATGCTCCAGGCAAGGCTCTACGAGGCGGCCGACGCTGTACACCAGTTCACTGGCGAAGTCGTTGCCCTGGAAGTAGTAAAGTCCTTTGTCCAGCACGGTGTTATTGTCCAGACGGGACATGGCCAGTGTGCCTGTGCGTTTCATCTGCTTGACGAGTTGTTTTTCGAACTTCACCGAGCCGTTCACGCGGCGCAGTCCACGCAGGTTCTCGTGCAGGAAGGAGGTGACGGTGCGTTCGAAATTCTCCTGAGCGAAAGACAGCACCTTGTTCAGTTCCTCGCGGGTATGCTGGCGGAGCAGGGTCAGCACTTCGGCATTGTCCTGACTTTGCAGCATTTGCCGGACGGTGTCCAGGCTTTCTTTTTTCATTTTGCGCTTCTTGAACATCATCTGGCTGTGGATGAGCGAGTAGACGGCCACGGCTATCAGACCGATAATGGCTACGGCGCCGCCAAAGTAGATGACCATTGTCACGAAGAAGCAGATAGTGAATGCCGCACCGGCTGTGATGAACCAGCCGCCGATGACGCTCAGCACGCCCGTGATGCGGTAGACAGCCGAGTCACGTCCCCAGGCGCGGTCGGCCAGGGAGGTACCCATGGATACCATGAACGTCACGTAGGTCGTGGACAACGGCAACTTCAGCGAAGTGCCCAGTGCAATGAGCAGGGAGGACAGTACCAGATTGACCGAAGCACGCACGAGGTCGAAAGCTGCCCCGTCTTCCAGTGTCAGTTCTTCCTTGCGGAAGCGGGTGTCCAGCCAGCGCTTGGTGCTTTCGGGCGTAATCTTGCTGATGCCATTGGCCAGGTTCATGCTGTAGCGTACCAGACGACGGGCGATGGGGGTGGAGCCGAAGCCTTCTTCACCCTCGTCTTGACGGGCCAGGGATACTTCTGTCTGGATGACGTTGTGTGCTTTCTTGGAAGTCCACAAGGCATAGACCATTACGCAGCCGGCGGCCACGAGGAAGTACCAGGGTGTCTTGGCCGATCCGAGCAGCGAACTCATCAGCCAGCCGTCTGTGCCGGCGGCCTGACCGTTGGCCATATAGTCCGTATAGGCATCATATCCGGCCAGGGGGACACCGATGAAGTTCACCAGGTCATTACCGGCGAAAGCCAAGGCCAGGGCGAAAGTACCCATCATCACTACAATCTTGAACACATTCACCCGGCACCAGTGCAGGATTTGCATCAGGATGGTGAAGAATACGAAGAGGCCGCCCATGATGAGTAGCGAATTATGATGAATCCAGTCATTCACCTCGGCCGTCATGAACGAACTGTCTTTCAGTCCCTTGATGAGCATGAAGTAAATGATGCTCGTGGCTGCCACGCCGCCGAAGAGGGCGATGCTGTACTTCAGGTGTTTCTTGTAGTTGTAGGTGAAGATGACGCGGGCTATGTATTGTACAATCATACCGAAGAAGAACGCGATGGCCACGGAGACGAATATCGCCATAATGACCTGCAACGCCTTGTCCGTATTGATAAGTTGCCCCATCGAATACGTGTCGTCGCCCAGGGTCTTTACCAGTGCCAGGGCAAACGTACCGCCCAGCAGTTCGAACACCATCGAGACTGTAGTGGAGGTGGGCAGTCCCATCGTGTTGAACACGTCCAGCAGGACCACGTCGGTCAGCATCACGCCCAGCAGGATGCACATAAGTTCATCGAAATAGAAGAATTGCGGCTGATAGATGCCGTGTCGCGCGATGTCCATCATGCCGTTACTGAGCGACGCACCAATGAAGACGCCGATACTGGCCAGCACCAACATGGTCTTGAACGATGCCGCCTTCGAGCCGACGGACGAATTGAGGAAGTTCACCGCATCGTTGGCTACGCCTACCAGCAGGTCGAATACCGCAAGGATGGCCAGAAAGAGCACGATGCACAAATACATGGTTTCCATAACAAATGTAGTAATATTAATAATGTGTAATTCTATATTTCAGCTTTTCGTTTGCAAAGGACGGGAATTCGTGTTACAGCAGATTGACACAGATGTTACAAACGTGTTACAAAATCAGGTGTCTGGGACAGTTTGTGGAGAGAAATGCGTATCTTTGCGGGTAGGGAAATGGGAAGTTGGCGGGGTAGGACCCCGCAGGAGTTAAAAGGAGTTAAAGGAAGTTATCGCTTCGCTCAGGGAGTGAGAGGACAATACCCGTTCGCTCTCGCCGGACCAACTATGGGCCTTTAACTCCTTATAACTCCCTCCCATGCCTTAAAAATAAATTTTCATTCAGCAGCGTATGATTCGAATAGGACTTCTTTCTGATACTCACGGTTATTGGGACGACCGCTACCTGACGTATTTCGAGCCGTGTGATGAAATCTGGCATGCCGGCGACATCGGCTCCTTGGACGTAGCCCGTCGTCTGGCCGGATTTCGTCCTTTGCGGGCGGTCTATGGCAATATTGATGGCCAGGAGTTGCGCCGGCTCTTTCCGCAGACCCTGCGCTTCACCGTAGAGGGGGCGGAGGTGCTGATAAAGCACATAGGCGGCTATCCCGGTCGTTACGACCCGTCCATTGCAGGCAGCATCCTGGCGCGTCCCCCGAAATTATTCATCAGCGGCCATTCACACATCCTCAAGGTGAAGTACGACAAGACCTTGGGGCTGTTGCACATCAATCCCGGCGCTGCCGGCAAGCAAGGATGGCACAAGACACGGACATTGGTGCGTTTCGTGGTGGATGAAGGCACGTTCCGGGACCTGGAGGTCATCGAACTGGCGGACAAGTAGACATCTTTCCGCCCGAAAGTTTGGTCATGTCCGCCTTTTTTTTCATCTTTGCAGCCTGAATAACTGCGAGAGCCGTGGGGCGTCGTCCTCCTTCTTATTTTATTCTGTAACGAGTAATCAGTTTTACCCATTAATTAAGGACTAAGATATGAAAGGAATTATTCTTGCCGGTGGCAGTGCCACCCGTCTCTATCCCCTCAGTAAGGCCATCTCCAAGCAGATTATGCCTGTCTATGACAAGCCGATGATTTACTATCCCCTTTCCACGCTGATGCTGGCCGGCATCCGCGAGGTGCTCATCATCTCTACGCCGCGCGACCTGCCTATGTTTCGCGAGCTGCTGGGCACGGGCGAGGAGTTGGGCATGAAGTTCTCCTATAAGATTCAAGAGAAACCCAACGGACTGGCCCAGGCTTTCGTGTTGGGTGCGGATTTCCTGGAGGGTGGTCCCGGCTGTCTGATTCTGGGCGACAACCTCTTCTATGGTCAAGGGTTCTCAGCCATGTTGCGCCGCGCCGCTTCTTTGGAGCGGGGTGCCTGCATCTTCGGCTACTACGTGAAGGACCCCCGTGCCTATGGCGTGGTGGAGTTCGATGCTACGGGCAAGGTCGTTTCCCTTGAAGAGAAGCCTTCGCAGCCCAAGAGCAATTACGCCGTGCCCGGTCTGTACTTCTACGACCATACCGTCACCGAGAAGGCATTGGCCTTGAAACCATCTGCCCGAGGCGAGTATGAGATTACCGACCTCAACCGTCTGTATTTGGAAGAGGGTTCGCTGAAAGTCGAGCTCTTCGGTCGCGGATTTGCCTGGTTGGATACGGGCAATTGCGACAGTCTGCTGGAAGCCTCGAATTTCGTGGCTACCATACAGAACCGTCAAGGCTTCCGTGTCAGCTGCATCGAGGAGATTGCCTGGCGCAAAGGCTGGATAGGCGTAGACCAGTTGCATCGTTTGGGCGAAGCCTTGGGCAAGACGGAATATGGCCAGTATCTGATGGAACTGGCGGATTCGCACCGTGGGTAAATGAAGAATTAATAATGAAGAATTACGAATGAATGAAGAATCAGGGGTGATGATGAAGAGAGAACGATGTGGCAATGTCTTTCGACGTGCCGCGTGCTGCATTCTTCATTTATCATTCTTCATTCTTCATTAAAACAACTCTCAACGATATGAAGACTTATCTCGTAACCGGCGCCGCCGGATTCATAGGCGCCAACTACATTAAGTATCTCCTGCGGATACACGAGCATATCCGCGTAGTCATTCTCGATGCCTTGACCTATGCGGGCAACCTCGGTACCATTGCCAAGGACATTGACGGCGACCGTTGCATCTTTGTCAAGGGCGACATCTGCGACCGCAAACTGGTGGATGAGCTTTTCGCCCAATACAATTTCGACTATGTGGTGAACTTTGCCGCCGAGAGCCATGTAGACCGCAGCATCGAAAATCCGCAACTCTTCCTCGTCACCAACATCCTGGGTACGCAGAACCTGCTGGATGCCGCCCGTCGTGCCTGGGTCACCGGCAAGGACGAGACCGGCTATCCCCTCTGGCGTGCCGGTGTCCGTTATCATCAGGTCAGCACGGACGAAGTGTATGGTTCGTTGGGTGCGGAAGGCTATTTCACGGAAGAGACGCCCCTCTGTCCGCACAGCCCCTACAGCGCTTCAAAGACCAGTGCCGACCTTTTTGTGATGGCCTATCACGACACCTATCACATGCCCGTCAGCATCACCCGCTGTTCCAACAACTATGGTCCCTATCACTTCCCCGAGAAGCTCATCCCGCTTATCATCAAGAATATCCTCGAAGGTAAGCAACTGCCTGTCTATGGCAATGGTTCGAACGTGCGCGACTGGCTGTATGTCGAGGACCACTGTAAAGCCATCGACGTGGTGGTGCGTGAGGGAAAGCCCGGCGAAGTCTACAACGTCGGTGGGCACAACGAGAAGACCAATCTGGAAATCGTGAAACTGACCATCGCCACCATCCATCGCCTGATGGAGTCGCATCCCGAATATCGCCAGGTGCTGAAGAAGAAGGAAGTGAGTGCCGACGGCGAGATTGACATCAGTTGGATCAACGATGACCTTATCACCTTCGTCAAGGACCGTCTCGGTCACGATCAGCGCTATGCCATCGACCCTACCAAGATCCGCAAGGAACTGGGCTGGTATCCCGAAACCACTTTCGAGGTCGGCATTGTCCGCACCATCGAGTGGTACCTCAACCACCAGGATTGGGTGGAGGAAGTGACCAGCGGCGATTACCAGAAATATTATGAGCGGATGTACAAGGATAGGTAGGAATTAGAGGGAATTAGAGGGAATTAGAGGGAGTTAGAAGGAGTTATAGGGAGTTAGATGGAGTTAGAGGCCGATAGTTGGTCCGGCGAGCGTAAATGAAGAAGCATTCGAAAAAGTATTGTCTTCTCACTCCCTGAGCGAAGCGATAACTCCCTCTAACTCCTTCTAACTCCCTTTCAAGAAGTATTGTCCTCTCACTCCTTGAGCGAAGCGATAACTCCCTCTAACTCCTTCTAACTCCCTTTCAAAAAGTATTGTCCTCTCACTCCCTGAGCGAAGCGATAACTCTCTCTAACTCCTTCTAACTCCCTTTCAAAAAGTATTGTCCTCTCACTCCTTGAGCGAAGCGATAACTCCCTATAACTCCTTCTAACTCCCTTTCGAAGAAATAACTCCTTCCAACCCCCTTTAAAACCTAACAGAGCGCCACGCTCAGCAGAATCCCTATGAACAGCATATTGCGCGAAGTCTCGCCCAGTATGCTGTTCAGTTTTTCTCCACTGCGGATGAGGCACATGCGGCGCCAAGTCATCAGGTGCAGGTAGAAATAGATGCACGGTGCCCAGATGAATTCGCCCCAAGACAGGCGGCCGCTATAGATGAACCATGTGCAGAGCAGTACCGCCCCGATGCCCAATGCCAGGTAGGCTTGCCGTCCGAAGCGTGCCCCAAAGCGTGCTACCAGGGTCCGTTTGCCGCTTATTCTGTCTTGCTCCACATCGCGGTAGTTGTTCACCATCAGCAGGGTATCGATAACCAGTCCCGCCACCAGCGAGAGCACCAGCACATCCCCATTCAGCATCCCTGTCTGTACGTAGTAGGTCCCTCCCACAGGTACGAACCCGAAGAACACCAGCACCAGTACATCTCCCCAGCCTCGGTAGGACAGATAGGTCGTATAGAGGAAGGCAAAGAGGATGCACGTCACGCCCACGGCAATCAGTTCCCAGCCTCCGTGAGGCAATTCCCCCCAAGACAAATAGAGAAGCCCCAGTCCGCACAGACAGGCCATGAGTAGAGTCACCCCGATGCCTATGCGCATGGCTTGCGGGGTAATCCACCCTTCGGCGCAGGCACGTTGGGGGCCCAGACGGTCTTCACGGTCCGTCCCTTTCTGATAATCATACAGGTCATTGATGAAGTTGGCAGCTATCTGCATCGTGCAGGCAAAGAGCAGGCACAATACGGCGCGGGATGTTTGAAAGGCCCCGTCAGAGAAGGCCAGTCCACTGCCCAGCAGGATGGGAATGAGGGCTGCCGTCAGCGTCTTGGGGCGTGCTGCCAAGAGCCAGGCTTGGGGGGAATTTTTCCGAATGTCATTCATAAGCGATTGTTCATAAGTAAGTTGCAAGAATTAAATGATATTACTTTTTAAGGAGTTTAGGAGTTAAACCAATACCTCCGTGTATACGGGTTCTCTTTGATTTACTATCGCCTTAACTCCTAACAGAGCCAAGCGGAGCGATAACTCCTTAACTCCTTTATATAAACTAAATATCAACATCTACCTATTGGCGGAATTAATTTGAATTGATAATATGTTTGGAAAGTTGCGCATATTGCTGATTTTTATTAACTTAGTGCTGTCCAAATCATTAAGTTTAAATCATCGCATACACAACTTATACACAAAATTCGTCAGAATACTTGATATATGCAAGCAATTTTCTCATAATCTCGTCAATACCGAAGGAAATATTGTCCGTCGTGGCCCTATTCCTAGATTTTCAGACCTGGAGGTCGTGGCGTTGTCGTTAGCGGCAGAATCAGAAAGCATAGACAGTGAGAATTGGCTTTTTGAGTACAAACTTCAAGAATACAAGGAAAAAATTCCCAATCTTATATCACGCAGACAATTCAATGAGCGTAGGAAGAAAACGGCAGGGTTGTGTGAAATCATACGCAAGCGGATTGCCCTGAAAATTGACGGCGGTGAGGATTTCTTCCTTGTTGATTCCAAACCGATAGAAGTCTGTCGTCCCGCAAGGGGAAAACGCTGCAAGATGGGACAGACGGGAGATTTTTCCAAAGCGCCTGACTTTGGCTATTGCGCTTCGCAAAACACATATTACTTTGGTTATAAGCTTCATGCAGTCTGCGGGTTAAGTGGAGTAATTCATTCCTATGACTTGTCAAAGGCGAGTGTACATGACCTCAATTACATGAAAGACGTGAAACTGGAATATCATGATTGCAGCATCTATGGAGACAAAGGCTATATCAGGGCTGACGTACAGCTTGACCTCTTTAAAACCGCACATATCCGGTTGGAATGCCCCTACCGGCTGAACCAAAAGGATTGGAAACCGACTTTTTGCAAAAGCACGAAAGAGGATTGAAACGATATTTTCTCAAACCCGTTGGCGGAATTATAACCGATATCTGTCGGTCCATTGTACGGCTTTGCGGGCGGATATCTCCGCTTTTGTCCAAAGATATCTCCGTCCTTGTCCGAAGATATCTCTGTCTTGGCCCGAAGATATCTCCGCCCGTGGGTTTCATACCCAAATTAATTCCGCCAACGGGTATTGCCTTAACTTCTTAACTCCTTAACTTCTTAACTCCTCAAAATATGATGACTTACCTAATAATTATTAATACGATAAATATTTTCCATCGGAAATTTTATTTATTCGCCATAATCATTTAACTTTGCAAAAGTTTCCAATAGAAAATAACAACCATAAAAAAAATGAATAGCCGTATGAAAATCATCATTGTAGGAGGTGTGGCAGGAGGAGCCACAGCAGCGGCACGCATCCGCCGAAACACAGAGAAAGCGGAAATCATCTTGCTGGAAAGAGGTGCATATATCTCGTATGCCAACTGCGGCCTGCCTTATTATATAGGTGGCGTCATCGAAGACCGTGACCGGCTCTTCGTACAAACTCCCGAAGCATTCGGAAAGCGCTTCAACATTGACGTGCGCATCCATTCGGAAGCAACAGCTATCGACCTGAAGCGGAAAGAAGTGACCATCCGCACCGCCGACGGAACTATCTATCAAGAAAATTACGACAAGCTGTTGCTCTCGCCGGGAGCCTCGCCTGTGCGCCCCCCACTGAAAGGCATCGACTCGGAAGGTATCTTCACGCTCCGGAACGTGAACGACACGGACCGCATCAAGCAATATCTGACCGGGAAGCAGGTGAAGCGCGCCGTGATTGTGGGCGGAGGATTCATCGGCCTGGAGATGGCAGAGAACCTGGTACATGCCGGCGTGGAGGTATCGGTCGTGGAGATGGCGGACCAGGTTATGGGCCCCATCGACTACTCCATGGCCGCACTGGTACATGAACACTTGCAACAGAAGGGGGTAAAACTCTACCTGAGCCAGGCCGTGGAGGCTTTTGAACGGACAGACACAGGACTGGACGTCGCTTTCCAATCCGGCCTGCACCTGCAAACCGACTTGGTAATCCTCTCCATCGGCGTACGTGCCGAGACCCGGCTGGCATCGGAAGCCGGCTTGAAACTGGGCGAAATGAAAGGCATCTATGTCAACGAATACCTGCAGACTTCGGACGAATCAGTCTATGCGGTAGGCGATGCCATAGAGTTTCCGCATCCACTCACGGGCAAGCCCTGGCTGAATTTCCTGGCCGGCCCTGCCAACCGACAGGCACGCATCGTGGCAGACAACCTGGTCTTCGGCAACCGGATGAAATACGAAGGCTCCATCGGTACGTCCATAGCCAAGGTATTCGACCTGACGGTGGCCTCTACCGGACTCCCGGCCAAACGATTGAAGCAGATGGGCATTGATTATCTCACGGCCACGACACATTCAGGATCCCACGCCGGCTATTATCCGGGCGCCTTGCAGATGGCCATCAAAACGACTTTCTCGCCCAAGGACGGGCGACTTTATGGAGCACAGATTGTAGGGCGCGACGGAGTAGACAAACGGATAGACGAATTCGCACTGGTCATCAAGCAAGGCGGAACGGTGTACGACCTGACCCGGCTGGAGCATGCCTATGCCCCACCCTTCTCCTCGGCCAAAGACCCGGTGGCCATCGCCGGCTATGTAGCCGGAAATGTCCTGAGCGGAAAGATGACGCCCCTGTATTGGCGCGAACTGAAGGATGCAGACCTGAGCCAAGCGACCTTGGTGGATGTGCGTACTGCCGATGAATTCGAGTTGGGAGCTATCCCCGGAGCCCTCAATCTGCCACTGGACGAATTGCGGGAACACCTGGACAAAATCCCCCGCGACAAGCCCATATGGGTGTATTGCGGCATAGGCCTGCGCGGATACCTGGCCAGCAACCTATTGAAGGATAACGGGTTTAAGAATGTGCGCAACCTGATAGGCGGCCTCAAGACATACAAGGCGGCCACTACGCCTATATATCCGCCTGCCGAAAGCGGGACTTGCGCGTCTGCCCCGGAAGAAAGCCAGGCAACAGGCGCCTGCACACGGGCCGACGGACCTGTTGTGGAAAGGGTCATCAGCGTCGATGCCCGCGGCGTGCAATGCCCCGGTCCCATCCTGAAACTGAAGAAGGGCATGGAAAGCCTGCAACCCGGACAATGCCTGGAGATAAGCGCGACGGATGCCGGATTTCCACGCGATGCAGAAGCATGGTGCCGGACAACCGGGCACCGCCTCCTCTCGAAAACGGAAGAAAACGGCGTGTACCGGGTGCGCATCATCAAAAAAGAAGGAACTACCCCCCAGCCAAGCGCCTCCCCGGCTAGCGGAAGGAAAGGCAAGACTTTTATTCTGTTCAGCGATGACCTGGACAAAACTTTGGCCACGTTTGTCCTGGCCAACGGAGCGGCAGCTACGGGCGAGAAGGTAACCATATTCTTCACGTTTTGGGGACTGAACGCCATCAAGAAAGAACGGAAACCCGCGGTACAGAAAGATTTCTTCGGCAAGATGTTCGGCTGGATGCTCCCGTCCGACTCACGAAAGCTGAAGTTGTCCAAGATGAATATGCTGGGCATCGGCGCGAAGATGATGCGGCACCTGATGAAGCTGAAAGGAGTGGACTCGCTGGAGTCTCTCCGCCAACAGGCCATCGACAATGGCGTGGAGTTCATTGCCTGCCAGATGTCCATGGATGTAATGGGCGTGAAACGCGAGGAATTGTTGGATGGCGTAAGCATCGGCGGAGTAGCCACGTATATGAACCGAGCCGATGAAGCGAATGTGAACTTGTTTATTTGAGTTTAAAATTTGGAAGGAGTTAGAGGGAGTTATCGATTCGCTCAAGGAGTTAGAAGGAGTTATCGATTCGCTCAGGGAGTTAAAGGCCAATACCTTTGGCAGGTTATCGCCGGACCAACTATTGGCCTCTAACTCCCTCTAACTCCTTCTAACTCCCTCTAACTCCCTTAATAAATAAAAGAATAATGGAAAAAATTCAATGTATCTGTTTGATGAGAGACCTGATGAAGGTTCTCGCCGAATTGGAGCACCAATTGGAAGAGACCCACGGGGTAACCCTGAACGAAGCAATGGTGCTCTGCAGCATCGGAGACGAGACCATATCGGCCGGAAACATCATAACCTGCACAGGCATGACGCCCTCGCACGCCTCCAAAACCATCCGCTCGGCGGAAGACAAGGGATTGCTTACCCGCAGGCTCGGAGAACAGGACAAACGCCAGATGTATTTCGGCCTGACCCGTAAGGGGAAAAACTGCTTGAAACGCATCAAGGAACAAGGGCTGGAGATACCGGAATGGCTGGCATCCCTACTCCGAACCGGACAGGAATGAGGAGAAGGAGGGGGAATATACCCTCATTTCCCCTCTACGGAGACAATGCGCCCCATCTTATAGGTGCCCCGGCGCAACACGGTGCCGTTTTCGTCGGTTTCCACAAAGGGGCCATCCTTTTTGCCCTGCTTGAAGAAGCCCTCGTAACGGTGTCCGTTCTTGCTGGTCTCTACCCCGCTTCCCTCCTGATAGCCGTCTACGAAACCGCCGGTGTATTGCGAGCCGTCGGCCATCTTCAGCGTGCCCTGGCCGTTGAACTTATCATCCTTCCATTCGCCCTCGTAAGAATCGCCCACACTCCAGCGGTAGGTTCCCGTTCCGTGGCGCATGTTGTCCTTCCATTCGCCCTCATAGACGGCCCCGTTGGCCCAGGTGAAGGCTCCACTCCCCTCCTTCAGCCCGTTCTCAAAATGGCCCACATACTTGTCGCCGTTGGCGTAATAGTAGATGCCTTCCCCCGTGCGCTCGCCCTGCACATAGTCGCCCTCATAACGCTCGCCGGTGTGGAAGAAATAAATGCCCCGTCCGTCTTGTATGTCGTCGGCCCAATGGCCCACATATTTATCTCCGTTGGCATAGCAGAAAGTACCCGTGCCCTGGCGCACGTCCCCCATCCACTCGCCCTCATAACTGCTCCCGTCGTTCCACGTCAGCTTGCCCTGGCCTTCCTTTTTGTCCGCATGCCACGTACCGACATATTCCGACCCGTTCTTCCACGTATAGGTGCCTTCGCCCTCGCGCTTGTCATAGGCCCAATTGCCTCGGTACACATCGCCGTTGTAGTAATACATCGTTCCCTCGCCATGCTGGAAGTCCTTATACCACAGGCCGTCATAGCGGTTGTTGTTGGTGAAGTAATAGATGCCATGCCCGTGCTGCTGGTCTTGATACCACTCCCCGTCATAACGCTCGCCGTCCGTAAAGGAATAGATGCCGTGTCCTTCGCGCTTTCCCTTCACATAGTCGCCCTCGTACGTATCTCCGCTCTTGAACACGGTCTTTCCCCGCCCATTGGGTTTGCGGCCCTTCATCTCGCCGGTATAGACCGACCCGTCCTTGAACGTATAAGTACCGATCTTGATTTCCGAAGAGAAAATCCCTTTTACCTTACCGAAAAAACCTTCCTTCTGCTGTTCCTGGGCGCCCACACAGGCGGGAACGGCCAGAGCCAATGCAAGCGCCGCTATATAAAATCTTCTCATAATCAATTATCTAAAAAAACACTAAAATTCCATTCTCTTCATAGACGGAAAAAGCAGGAGCAAAGTTACAATTTATCCCCAAAAATCCGGGAGGAAAGCCTGTTTTTTAGGAGAAATTTTCCCCGCAGACGACTGCTTTTAGGTTTTCTTTACACAAATATTTTTGGGCCAGCGATTGCAGTTCATCCGAGGTAACGGTTTCTATGGCCTCTACGATGCCCGTAAAATAAGATTTGTCCAAACCGGAGATGTGGATGAATATCCACGCGTCCGAAAGCGAAAAGACCGACTCGTAGCTGCGGCACATCTCGCCCAGCATGTAGTTGCGCACCCGCTCCAACTCTTCTCCGGGCACCCGTTCCTCGCGCAAGCGGTCCATCTCCGCCTGCACTTCCCTCCACAAGGGTCGCACGTATTGCGGGGCGGTATCCGCCGATATGGTCAGCACGCCTTCGTCCGGATAGGGCAGCAGGGTGGCTGATATGCCGTAGGTATAGCCCTTCTGCTCGCGGATGTTGGACATCAGGCGGCTTCCGAAATATCCGCCGAACAGGGTCACCAGCACGCGCAGCTTCAGGTAATCCGGATGATGCTGGTTCAAGGAGAGCATCCCCATCCGGATGGCGTTCTGCGCCGCTCCCTCCCGCTTCAGGAAGCGGGTATCCTCCGGGCCGCCCGCTGGGCGGAAGCGTCCGTGTCCGGCCGGCGCCTGCAGGACGCCCCCGAACGGCTCCTGCCCGAAGTGTTCCTCCACCAGGCGCAGGCAACGCCCGTCGATCCGCCCGGCCAGGTAGATGGAGCAGTGCGCCGAATGGTAATAGCGGTCATAGAAATGCCGCAACACCCCGGGCGTCAGGCGGCGGTAATCATCCTCGCACAAGACGTGCCCCAGGGGATGTCCGGCTCCGAAGAGGAGGTTCATCAAGGCCCGCCCGGCCAGGTACTCGGCCTTCGAGGAATTGACCAGGAACTGGCGGATGTTCGTCTCCAGCACCACCTTCAGTTCCTTCTCCGGGAAGAGCGGTTCCTTGACCACGGACTCCAGCACCGCCAGCGTTTCGGGCAGATACTTGCCCAGGGAGTAAAGCGTCAGGTAGGTATATTCCGCCGCACTGGCCAGCTCGAGCCACGCGCCGTAGTAGTCCAGGCGCTCGGCTATCTCGCCGGATGAGAACCGGACCGTGCCTTCGCGCAGCATCCGGTTGGTAAACAGGGCCTGCAAGGGGAGTTCCTGCTGCCAACGCCCTCCCTCGAACAGCAGATCAATGCGCACGACGTCGCTCTCGCCCGCATCGAACACGTAGACGGGAATGCCGTTGGGCATCCGCACGCATGCCGGTTCGCGGACCGGCGAATGGGCGGGCTTGCATATGGGGGGAGGGGAAGTTCGATCGGGCATTTGAAAAAACGTTTTTAGGTGAGTGATTATTTTGATTGTTTAATAGGAGTTCAATTCTTCAGACGCAGATGACGCTGATGCCGCTGATTTATAATCTTTGATAAGGGATAATCAGTCAACAAATAAATGAATCTGCGTTATCCGCGTCATCTGCGTCTGAAGAGATGCCACCCGTGTGTACTACGGCTCGCCGGCTTACTATCGGCTTAACTCCTTAACTCCTACTTAACCCATGTGCCTCTCCCGCAAGAACCGCTCCGCGCGCTCCAGGTCCTGGGGCGTGTCGATGCCGATAGTCTCTACGTCCGTGAGCCCCACCTTGATGGAATAGCCGTTCTCCAGCCACCGGAGTTGCTCCAAAGACTCGGCCAGTTCGAGGGGGGACTGGGGGAGCGCGGTAATCTCCTGCAAGACTTCGGCCCGATAGGCATAGAGGCCGATGTGCTTGTAGTAGGTGTGGTGCGAGAGCCATTCGGAGCGCTCCACGTTGCGCAGATAGGGGATGACGGACCGGCTGAAGTAGAGCGCTTTCATCGAGGCGTCCACCACGACCTTGGGCGAATTGGGATTTTCCAGAGCCTCGGGCCCGTCTTCGCATGAAAAGGGCTTCACCAGGGTGGCTATTTGCGTGGAAGCGTCCTCGAAGCAGGCCTTCACCGCCTCGAGTTGGGAGCGCCGGATGAAAGGCTCGTCGCCCTGGATGTTCACGACGATGTCATAGCCCCGGCCCACTTTCTCGTAGGCTTCGCGGCAACGGTCCGTCCCGCTCTTGTGATGCACCGAGGTCATCACGACTTTGCCTCCGAACGCGCGCACGGCGTCGGCTATGCGCTCGTCGTCGGTAGCTACCCAGGCATCGTCCAACACGCCGGACACCTGGCCATATACCCGCTCTATCACCGTCTTTCCTCCCAGCAGGGCCAGGGGCTTGGCCGGGAAACGCGTGGATGCGTAGCGGGCTGGTATGATTCCTATGTATTTCATTGTATGTATATGTTTTTTTAAAGTAGTTATAGGGAGTTATAGGGAGTTATAGGGAGTTAGAGGTCGATAGTTGGTCCGGCGGGAGGTGAACGGAAAGGTATCGGCCTCTAACTCCCTGAGCGAAGCGATAACTCCCTTTAACTCCTTCTAACTCCCTTGAGCGAAGCGATAACTCCCTCTCACCCTCCCTCCATTTCTTCCAGTTCTTTCACTCCCCGCTCCACATAGTCCCGTTTCCAGTCTTCGGCCTTATAGACCAGCCCGTCGCAGGCCAGCAGGTCGATGTCCAGGCGGACGATCTCCCGCTCCTTCTCGCCGGGCAGGCGGCCGGCCTCCCGTTCGATGGCCTTCAGGCGGGAGCAGACCTCGCACTGTTCCCAGTCGGACACGAAACGGGCCAGCTGGTTGCTGAAGGGGGCGGTCCGGCGGAGGGCCAGGGGCTGCGTCTCTTCCTCGTGCGAGAAGCGGATGTCGGGGAAGGATTCCGCCAGGCGCCGGCGGGCCAGGGCCAGGTTGGCTTCGCGCTCTTCGTTGCTTCCTATGCAAACCGTATATACCATCTTTTCCGTCCTCCTCTCCCGTCAGTTAAAGAATTCGTCCAGGCCCTCGACGGGTTCGTCGCCCTCGAAGATGCCTTCGTTCACCGCATCATTGGCGCAGGGGTCGTAGTTGGGCGGGAGCTGGAAGGTCTCGTTCTCGTCATAACCCAGGCTCTTGTCGGCAAAGACCTTGTTCATGAACTTCGCCCAGATGGGCAGCGCGGTAGAAGCACCCTGACCGTGGAGCATGGTGTCGAAGTGGATGTCGCGGTCTTCACCGCCGAACCAGCATCCGGAGACGAGCGAGGGGGTGAAGCCCATGAACCAGCCGTCAGCGTGGAGATTGGTGGTACCCGTCTTGCCGCCCATGTCCGCCTTGATGCCATAGCGGAAGCGCACGCGGCCACCCGTGCCTTCGTTGATGACAGCACGGAGCATCACGAGCATCTTGTAGGCGCTGGACGCGCTGATGACCTCCTGCATCTGCGGGGCGAAGGTGGCCACCACGTTGCCCTCGCTGTCCTCGATGTGGGTGACGAAGAGGGGCGCCACGCGGATGCCCTTGTTGGGGAAGGCGGTGTAGGCGCTGACCATTTCACCCACAGACACCTCGCAAGGACCGAGGCAGAGGGAGACGGAGGGGAAGATGTCCTGGTTGCGCAGGCCGAAGTTGTGGAGCAGGCGTTTCAGTTCGTAGGGATTGAGCTTGCTCATCAGGTAGGCCGTAATCCAGTTGTCCGAGTTGGCCAGGCCCCACTTCAGGGTGACCATCTCGCCCAGACGTTTCTTGTTGGAATTGTTGGGCGTCCAGGGAATGCCGTTCTCGTCCATCAGGGTATATTGCACATGCCTGGCTTCGTCGCAGGGCGAGAAGCCGTTCTCCATGGCCAGCGTGTAGACGTATGGCTTCACCGTGGAGCCTATCTGGCGGCGTCCCACCATGGCCATGTCATACTGGAAATAGTGGTAGTTGGGGCCACCCACGTAGGCTTTGACGTGGCCGTTGTGCGGGTCCATCGACATGAATCCGGCACGGAGGAAATACTTGTAGTAGCGGATGGAGTCCATCGGCGTGAGCACCGTGTCCTTCACCATCTCGTCATTCTCCCACGTGAAGACGGACATCTCTTGCGGAGTATTAAAGGCTTTCTGAATCTCGGCTTCGCTCTTGCCCAGCTTCTTCATGATGCGGTAGCGGTCGGACTGGCGCATGGCACGATCCAGGATTTCATCCACCTGCTCTTGCGTGAGGCGGAAGGTGTAAGGAGCCTTCTTGGCGCCTTTCTTGTCCTTGAAGAAGTAGGGTTGCATCTCGCGGAGGTGTTCGGTGACGGCCTCTTCGGCATATTGCTGCATGCGCGAATCGAGGGTCGTGTGGATTTTCAATCCGTCCGTATAGAGGTTATAGGGCTTGCCGTCCTTCTTGAAGTTCTTGTTGCACCAGCCGTAGAGGGGATTGGTCTCCCAGTCGATGGAGTCCTCGTAGAACTGCTGCATCTGCCAGCCGCGGTAGTTGGACTTGACGGGCTTCTTGGCGGTCATCACCCCGCGCAGGTATTCGCGGAAATAGGTGGCCAGGCCCTCCTTGTGGTCCACGCGGTTGTAGTGCAACGTGAGGGGAAGGGCTTGGAGCGAGTCGCACTCGGCCTGGGTCAGGTAGCCCGCCTTGCGCATCTGGTCGAGCACCACATTCCTGCGTCCGCGCGTCTGCTCCTTGCGGCGCAGGGGGTTGTAGAGCGAGGGGTTCTTGCACATGCCCACCAGGGTGGCGGCTTCTTCTATCTTCAGGTCCTTGGGCTGGCAGCCGAAGTAAGTATGGGCGGCGGTCTTGATGCCCACGGCGTTGTTCAGGAAGTCGAACTTGTTGAGGTACATCGTCAGGATTTCCTCCTTCGTGTAATAGCGCTCCAGCTTGACCGCGATGACCCACTCGATGGGCTTCTGGAACAGGCGCTCCATCACGTTGTCCGCCCCGGGCGAATAGAGCTGCTTGGAGAGCTGCTGGGTGATGGTGCTGCCGCCGCCCGCGTTCTTCTGCATCAGGATGCCGCGCTTCAGGATGGCGCGGAACAGGGCCTTGGCGTCGATGCCCGAGTGGTCGGCGAAACGCACGTCCTCCGTGGCGATGAGGGCATGGATGAGGTTGGGCGGCAATTCGTCGTAGCCCACGTAGACGCGGTTCTCCTTACTATACGAATAGGTGCCCAGGGCCTTCCCGTCGGCGGACAGGACTTCGGTGGCAAACTTGTAGTTGGGATTCTCCAGGTCCTCCACCGGAGGCATGTAGCCAATCCATCCCTTCGCGATGGAATAGAACACGACCACGCAGGCCAACACGCAGAGGATGAGGAATATCCACAGGGCAATTATGATTTTCTTTATCATGGGTCTGATGATGCTTATTTCATTGGTCCGGGCAAAGATACGAATTTATTTTGGAATACGCCCCATGCCTCGGAAAAAAGCGGCCCGGGAATGGATGCCCGCCCGCGTGGAGGCGACACAAATCGCTTATACTAAACAAGTTAAGCAAGCGGAATGAAAGGATGATTTTAGCGGCGTGATTCTTCAGACGCTGATGACGCGGATGACGCGGATTCATTACGCGTGATGAATTTGTGCATTTTCACATCAGATGCAGGCAATATAAACTAAAAAGAATAATTTACAAAAACAGCCACGGCCTCCTTAAATACTAACAAGAAAATATTTACCATCCAAGCACCTGCACACAACGTTACGGCGTTACAGCGTTACAGTTGTTACAGTTACAGTTAGCACAATGGGCAAAAACCGCCACGCCACGAAAAGGAGATTAATAATAGCTGACATGGCCGGTCTCAAGATCAGACTCTGCTTACTGGATTTTTAAACATGCCAGT
>DWZE01000105.1 GCA_019118325.1 Candidatus Bacteroides intestinavium | reverse complement strand
TAGACGCAGACAACGCAGATGACGCTGATCTATAATCTTTAATAAGGAATAATCAGTCAATAAAGAAAATGAATCTGCGTCATCCGCGTCATCTGCGTCTAAAGAATCACACCGATAAATTATCATTTAATTCTTGCAACTTACTTAAACAGGAACATTATATGAAGAAGATTGAATGCATCATTATGGACTGGGCCGGCACGTCGGTCGATTACGGTTGTTTTGCCCCGGTGGCTGCTTTTGTGGAAAGCTTTAAGGCAGCCGGCATCGAGGTGACTCCTGCCGAGACCCGTGCCTACATGGGTCTGACCAAGATTGAGGAAATCCGTGCCTTGTTCAACATTCCCCGCGTCCGCGAAGCCTTCCGTGCCAAGTATGGCCGAGACTATACGGATGCCGACGTGCAGGAACGCTATGCCGAGTTCCAGCGTGTCCTGTTTGCCACGTTGGAGGACTATGCCGAGCCCATTCCCGGTGTGCCGGAAGTCATTGCGGACCTGCCTGCCGGGGGGATCAAGGTCGGTTCCACCACGGGCTATACGAAGCAGATGATGGACGTGGTCATCCCTGCCGCTGAGCGCATGGGCTATAAGATTGATGCCTGCGTCACGTCGGACCGCTTGCCTGCCGGACGTCCCTGTCCGTATATGATTTACCAGAATATGATTGAACTGGCCATCCCCTCGGCAGACTGTGTGCTGAAGTATGGAGACACCATTGCCGACATCCGCGAGGGTGTCAATGCAAAGGTATGGACCGTGGGCGTCATCCTGGGCAGCAACGAATTGGGCCTGACGCAGGAGGAAACCGCCGCCATGCCCGCCGCCGAACTGGAAGCCCGCAAGCTGGAGGTCCGCCGCCGGATGCTGGAGGCAGGCGCGCACTACGTGGTGGACTCCATTGCACAGCTGCCCGCCGTCATCGACGAAATCAACTGCAAACTGAACGCCAATCATTAATCATTCACCATTAATCATTCATTATTCATCATTCATTATGAGACCTTATTTGTTACTGACCCCCGGTCCGTTGACCACTACCGATACCGTCAAGCAAGCCATGTTGACCGACTGGTGCACATGGGACGAAGACTACAATGTACATATCGTGGAGGAAATCCGCAAGCAACTCGTGGCCCTGGCCACTCCGCAGACAGATGAATATACCTCGGTCCTCCTGCAAGGCAGCGGCACCTATTGCGTGGAGGCAGTTCTGGGCGCCGCCATCAAGCCCGGCGACAAGCTGCTCATCCTGAGCAACGGCGCTTACGGCGACCGCATGGGGCACATTGCCGAGTATTATCATCTGGACTACGACCTGCTGGCCTTTGACGAGACCGAGCAAGTCAACCTGAACTACGTGGACGACTACCTGGCCCACAACGCAGAGATTACCCACGTGGCCATCGTCCACTGCGAAACCACCACGGGCATCCTGAATCCGCTGAAGGAAGTGGCCCACTTGGTGAAGATGTATGGCAAGCGCCTCATTGTCGATGCCATGAGCAGTTTCGGCGGCATTCCGCTCGACGTGAACGAGTTGGGCGTGGACTTCCTCATCAGCAGTGCCAACAAGTGCATCCAGGGCGTGCCGGGATTCGGATTCATCATCGCGCGCCGTTCGGAGCTGATGCGTTGCAAGGGCGTGGCCCGCTCTCTCTCGCTCGATATCTATGACCAGTGGGAGACGATGGAGAAAGGGCATGGCAAATGGCGCTTCACGTCGCCCACCCACGTGGTGCGTGCCTTCAAGCAGGCCTTGGAGGAACTGGAGACTGAAGGCGGCGTGGAGGCCCGCCATCATCGCTACCGGATGAATCACGACGTGCTGGTGAAGGGCATGCGTTCGCTCGGCTTCAAGACGTTGCTGTCCGATGACATCCAGTCGCCCATCATCACCTCTTTCCTCTATCCGGGCGAAGGCTTCGACTTCAAGACCTTCTACCATCAGCTGAAGGAGCGCGGTTTTGTCATCTATCCGGGCAAAATCTCGCAGGCGGACACCTTCCGCATCGGCAATATCGGCGATGTGCATCCTGCCGACTTCGAGCGGCTGATAGAGGCTATAAGGGAAATCCGGCGATAAGCGCGGAAATTCTTTCCCTTTGCCCGTCGAAAAACCTGCAACGACCGTTTGAAAACTCTGTCTCCAGCCTGGATATTCATATCTCCAGGCTGGAGATATGAATCTTTAGGTTGAAGATATATATATCCAACCTGGAGATAGAGTTTTCAAGCGGTCGTTACTGATTTTCCAACCGTATGAAATCACTTTTTCTCCCGCTTTTTTCTTACTTTTGCGGCGCATTTCGATTCGTGTAAAGAAGGAGGATAACACTTATGGCTGCCGTAAAGGAGATGACCGCGGGGCGGATATTCCCGCAACTTTTCTATTTCACTTTGCCCTTGCTGATGGGCAACCTGTTGCAACAGACGTATTCGCTGGTGGATGCCGCCATCGTGGGGCGGTTTCTGGGCATTGACTCGCTGGCTGCCGTGGGGGCCAGTTCGTCGGTCGTGTTCCTGATATTGGGCTTCTGCAACGGCTGCTGCGGAGGCTTCGGCATCCCGGTGGCGCAGAAGTTCGGGGCGCGGGACTATGCCACGATGCGCCGTTGCGTGGTGGTCAGCCTGCAACTGGCCGCGGCGATGTCGCTGTTCTTGGCGGTAGTCACGGGTATCTGGTGCGACGACATCCTGCACCTGATGCGTACGCCGGACAATATCTTCGACGAGGCGTATGTCTACCTGCTCATCACCTTCATCGGGATTCCCTGTACGTTCTTCTATAACCTCTTGTCCAGCATCATCCGGGCGCTGGGCGACAGCCAGACGCCGTTCTGGTTCCTGCTGTTCTCTGCCGTGCTCAACATCGTGCTCGACCTTTTCACCATCCTCACGTTGGGGTGGGGCGTGGCCGGCGCGGCCATTGCCACGGTCTTCTCGCAGGGATTGTCCGCCGTGTTGTGCTACGTCTACATGATGCGCCGCTTCGACATCCTGCGTACCACACCCGCCGAGCGGCGTTTCTCCTGGCCCATCGCCCGCATCCTTCTGGGCATCGGCGTGCCGATGGGGCTGCAGTTCTCCATCACCGCCATAGGCAGCATCATGCTGCAGAGTGCCAACAATGCCCTGGGCACGGCCTGTGTGGCTGCCTTCACCGCGGCGATGCGCATCAAGATGTTCTTCATGTGTCCCTTCGAGAGCCTGGGCATCGCCATGGCCACCTTTGCGGGGCAGAACTACGGGGCGGGCCGTCCCGAACGCATCCTGCAAGGGGTGAAGGCGGCTTCGCTGATGGCGTTGACCTATTGGGTGTTCACGTTCTGCGTGCTGATGTTCGGCTCGGAAACGGTGGCCCTGCTCTTTGTGGACGCTTCGGAAACGGAAATCCTGGCAGATACCGCGCTCTTCCTGCACGTGTCCGTCACGTTCTTCCCGGTATTGGGGCTGCTCTGCATCTTGCGCTATACCATCCAGGGTGCCGGCTTCACCAACCTGGCCATGCTGTCCGGCGTGTCCGAGATGGTGGCCCGCATCCTGGTCAGTGTGATAGCCGTGCCGATGTGGGGCTACATCGCCGTCTGCTTCGGCGACTCCACGGCCTGGATATTTGCCGATGCGTTCCTGATTCCGGCCTTTATCTATGTCTACAAGCGCATCAAGCAGGTGAGGAGGCAGTGACGTGACACCGTTCGACCGCAAGATTATCCACATCGACATGGATGCCTTCTACGCCTCCGTCGAGCAGCGGGACAATCCCGACCTGCGCGGCAAGCCCATTGCCGTGGGTCATGCGGAAGAGCGGGGCGTGGTGTCTGCTGCCAGTTACGAGGCGCGCCGTTTCGGGGTGCGTTCGGCCATGTCGTCGCAGAAGGCCAAGCGGCTCTGTCCGCAACTCATCTTCGTGCGCGGGCGGATGGAGGTATATAAGGAGGTGTCCCGGCAGATTCACGAGATTTTCCATGAATATACCGATGTGATAGAGCCTATTTCGCTGGATGAGGCTTTCCTGGATGTCACGGAGAACAAACCCGGCATTGCCCTCGCCGTGGACATTGCCAAGGAAATCAAGCAGAAAATTCGCGAACGTCTGCATCTGGTGGCATCTGCCGGCGTGTCCTACAATAAGTTTCTGGCCAAGATAGCCTCGGACTACCGTAAGCCCGACGGTCTTTGCACCATCCATCCCGACCAGGCGCTGGACTTCATTGCCCGCCTGCCTGTCGAGAGTTTCTGGGGTGTCGGTCCCGTCACGGCCAAGCGGATGCACGCTCTCGGCATTCACAACGGGGCGCAGCTCCGTGCCTGTACGGAGGACTATCTGGTGCGCGAGTTCGGCAAGGTCGGAACTCTCTATTATGACTTTGCCCGCGGCATCGACCTCCGGCCGGTGGAGGCTGTCCGCGTCCGTAAGTCCATCGGCTGTGAGCGCACGCTGGAGCGGGACATTTC
>DWZE01000018.1 GCA_019118325.1 Candidatus Bacteroides intestinavium | reverse complement strand
TGATAATTTATCGGTGTGATTCTTTAGACGCAGATGACGCGGATGACGCAGATTCATTTTCTTTATTGACTGATTATCCGTTATCAAAGATTATAGATCAGCGGCATCAGCGTCATCTGCGTCTAAAGAATTAAATACCTATTTATCGTATAAACTAAATATCAACATCTACTTAGGTAAAAAGATATGTTACTGAAACAGACCAAGATTGTAGCCACCATCTCCGACAAGCGTTGCGAGGTGGATTTTATACGCCAACTCTTTGAGGCCGGGATGAACGTCGTCCGCCTCAATACCGCGCATCTGGACTTCGAGGGGCTGGACAAGCTCGTCAACAACACGCGCGCCGTCTCCAACCGCATCGCCATCCTGATGGACACCAAGGGCCCCGAGGTGCGTACCACCGTGGCGGCGCAGCCCATCGACTTCCATGCGGGCGACCGTGTGCAGATTGTCGGCGACCCCGCGCGTGAGACCACCCGCGAGTGCATCGCCGTCAGCTATCCCGACTTTGTGCGCGACGTCGATGCTGGCGTCCACGTCCTCATCGACGACGGCGACCTGGAGCTGGCCGTAGTGGGCAAGACCGCCGGCGCCCTGCTCTGCGAGGTGCAGAACGAGGCCACCCTGGGCAGCCGGAAGAGTGTCAACGTGCCCGGCGTGCGCATCAACCTGCCGTCGCTGACCGAGCGCGACCGCCGCAACATCGACTATGCCATCGACCGCGACATCGACTTCATCGCCCACTCCTTCGTGCGCAACCGCCAGGACGTCCTGGACATCCGCGAGATTCTCGACGCGAAAGGCAGCGACATCCGCATCATCGCCAAGATAGAGAACCAGGAGGGCGTGGACAATATCGACGAAATCCTCGAAGTGGCCGACGGCGTGATGATAGCCCGTGGCGACCTGGGCATCGAGGTGCCGCAGGAGCGCATCCCCGGCATCCAGCGTATCCTCATCCGCAAGTGTATCCTGGCCAAGAAACCCGTCATCGTGGCCACCCAGATGCTCCACACGATGATCAACAACCCGCGCCCCACCCGCGCCGAGGTGACCGACATCGCCAATGCCATCTACTACCGCACGGACGCCCTCATGCTGAGCGGCGAGACCGCCTACGGCAAATATCCCGTGGAAGCCGTCCGGACCATGACCAAGATTGCCGCCCAGGCCGAGCAGGACAAACTGCCCGACAACGACATCCGCATCCCCCTGGACGAGAACGGCAACGACGTCACCGCCTTCCTGGCCAAGCAGGCCGTCAAGGCCACCATCAAGCTGCGCATCCGTGCCATCATCACCGACAGCTACAGCGGCCGCACCGCCCGCAATCTGGCTGCCTTCCGCGGCAAGTATCCCGTCCTGGCCATCTGTTATAAGGAAAAGACCATGCGCCACCTTGCCCTGTCCTACGGCGTCGAGGCCATCTACATGCCCGAACTGGCCAACGGACAGCAGTACTACTTCGCCGCCCTGCGCCGCCTCCTGAACGACGGCAAGCTGCAACCCACCGACATGGTGGGCTACCTGAGCAGCGGCAAGGCCGGCACACAGACGTCCTTCCTCGAAATCAATGTGGTGGAAGACGTGCTGAAGTATGCCGATGACTTCGTGCTGCCGAACAGCAACCGATACCTCTAATTAAAATGAAGAATGAAGAATTGAGAATGAAGAATCCTCCTCCCGTTTGTTGGAAACTCTTCATTCCTCATTCTTCATTCTTCATTTAGCTGTTTTTCATTCTTCATCCCTCATTAGAAATGCTTCTCGACGACTACATCCTTTCCCACATCGACCCGGAGAGTGACTACCTGCATGCCCTCTACCGCGACACGCACCTCCGCCTGCTCTATCCGCGCATGGCCTCCGGCCACCTGCAAGGGCGGCTGCTCAAGATGCTGGTGCAGATGATACGTCCGCGCCTTGTGCTGGAGATTGGTACGTACAGCGGCTATTCCGCCCTCTGCCTGGCCGAGGGGTTGGAGGACGGCGCCCGGCTTTATACCTTCGAGGTGAACGACGAGCAGGAGGACTTCACCCGCCCCTGGCTGGAGCGTTCGCCTTGGGCCGGCCGCATCGACTTCCGCATCGGCGACGCGCTGACGGAGGTGCCCCGCCTGGGCCTGACTTTCGACCTGGCCTATATCGACGCGGACAAGCGGCGGTATGTGGATTACTATGAAATGGTTCTTGCATGTCTGCGTCCCGGCGGCTACATCATTGCCGACAATACCCTGTGGGACGGACACGTGCTGGAGGAGCATCCTCGCCCGTCCGACCTCCAGACGCGGGGCATACAGGCCTTCAATGACCGCGTGGCGCAGGATACGCGCGTGGAGAAGGTCATCCTGCCCTTGCGCGACGGGCTGACGCTGATACGGAAGAAAGCATAAGTCTGAAAAGGAGAAAGGGGAGGGGCTTTACAGCAGCCGTCTGCCGAGATACCTCACCGCCTGCCACACCGCCAGTCCGCCGACCAGCGTCACCGTTACGAACACCACGGCGATGTCGCCCCCTTGTACGCTGACGGGGAAGGCATCCGTCACAAATTCGCCCGCGCTGCCCAGCCGGATGAAGCCGAACTGCTGTTGCGCCAGGCATAGCAGCCATCCCAAACCGATTCCCACCACGGCGCCGCACACCACAATCAGGCCTCCTTCGCACCGGAAGATGCGCTGCACCAGCCGTGTGTCCGCCCCCAGGTTGCAGAGCGTCCGCACGTCGTCGCGCTTCTCCAGCATCAGCATGGAGAGGGAGCCCACCACGTTGAAGCAGGCCATCATCAGAATAAGGGTCAGGAAGAGGTAGGCAATGAGTTTCTCGCTCGTCATGATGCGGAACACGTCGGCCTGCTGCTCATAGCGGTTCTGGACGAGGTAGTCCGGTCCTGCCAGTTCCTGGATGCGGCGTTGGGTGCGCACCGGGTCCGCGTCGGGCGTGAGGCGCAACTCGATGGCCGAGACTTGGTCCGGCCGTCCGAAGAGTTTCCGGGCGAAGTCCAGCGACGTCAGGATATAGTGTGCATCGTATTCCTGTTGGTTGACGATGAAGATGAGGCCGCTGCTGTGCAGGTAGCCGTGGCGCAGGCCGGCATACGGATTGGCCACATTGATGCGCGCTCCGTGGCGCGGGGCATAGAGCTCCAGCGGGTCGACGAAGGCGATGCCGCAGCCCAACTCCGACATCAGTTCGACGCCGGGTATGGCATAGGACACAACAGAGTCCCGAAGGATGAACTCGCCTCCGCCATACAGCAGACTGTCCACCGAAGCCAGTCCTCGCCAGGCGTTGTCCACGCCCTTCACCGTGGCCGTCGTCTGGCGGTCGTGGTAGCGCACCAGGGCGTTCTCTTCCAGCGTCTCGCTCCAGACGGCCACCTGGGGCAGGCGGCGTATGGCCTGGAGGCAGGAATCGGCCGGATGGAACACGGTGCCGCGCCGCGCGGTGATTTTCAGTTCCGGGTCGAAGGCCGTAAAGAAGCCTGCCACCATCTCCTGAAAACCGTTGAACACGGACAGCGTACACACCAAAGCCACCGTGGCCAACGCCACTCCACAGGCAGATAGGGCAGAGATGACGTTGACGGCACGGTGTTTCTTGGGTGCGAAGAGATAGCGGCGGGCGATGTAATAAGCGAGTCTCACTTCTGCAGCAGCTCGTCGATGTGTTCCAGGTAGTCCAGCGAATCATCCAGGAAGAACTTCAGTTCGGGGATGATGCGCAGCTGGTGGCGTACGCGGGTGCCCAGTTCGTAGCGCACGGACTTGACGTTGGCGTTGATGTTGTTCAGGATGTCCTGCGCCTTGTCCGAGGGGAAGATGCTGAGATAGCCGCGGGCCACGCTGAGGTCCGGGCTGATGCGCACGGCACTGACGGACACCAGCACGCCGTGTGTCCCCTGGGTCTGTTTCTGGAAGATGTCGCCCAGCTCCTTCTGTAGGAGGCGGGCTATTTTGTTCTGGCGGGTTGTCTCCATAATGCTTCTTTTTTTGGTTCTTTCCTGCAAAGGTACGACAAATCCTCGTCATCCCCGCCATTCGCGGCCTAAAAAAAGCCTTGCGCCGGTTTCCGGGAATCCGTCTTGCGGGTTATCCGGTTGTTTTCCGGGGTTATTCGGAGAGATTCGTCGATAAAAAACATTTTTTTAGAGGCAAACTCTTGCATGAATCGTCGGGAATGCCTACCTTTGAACCGGATTTGAGAATCCAACAATAGAACTCTCTCTAAATAGCGTTTTTTCATGTATTATTGACTTGTGTTCCGTTCTGGCTCGTGAGAGTCGGGACGGTTTTTTTTATGTCCCGTGCTGGGATTCTGCCGGAAAATCGCTTACTTTGCAGTCTATCCTTAATATAAAGACTATTGCGATGAAGAAACACTTGCTTCCGGCGGCCCTCTGTGCCGCCACTCTCCTGGCTTGCCGTCCTGCTCCGCAGCTGGGCCAGGCTCCCGTCGAAGACGTCATCGGCGCCATGACGCTGGAGGAGAAAGTCCGTCTGGTTATAGGTTCCGGCATGAGCGGCCTCTCCGGCGACAGTGCCGTCATCGGCGAGACGCACGACATCGTGCCCGGCGCCGCCGGCACCACCTGTCCCATCGAACGTCTGGGCATCCCGGCCGTTGTCCTGGCCGACGGTCCTGCCGGCTTGCGCATCGACCCCACGCGCGAGGGCGACACGGCCACGTACTATTGCACCCATTTCCCCATCGGCACCCTGCTGGCCTCGACGTGGGACACCGGGCTGGTGGACGACGTAGGCCGGGCCATCGGCAATGAAGCGCTGGAGTATGGCGCCGACGTCCTGCTGGCCCCGGCACTCAACATCCAGCGCAACCCCTTGTGCGGACGCAACTTCGAGTATTATTCCGAAGACCCCGTCCTGAGCGGACGGATGGCCGCAGCCTACGTGCAGGGCGTGCAGAGCAACGGCGTGGGCACCAGCATCAAGCACTTTGCCGTGAACAACCAGGAAACCAACCGCACGGCCAACGACGCCCGCGTCTCCCAGCGTGCCCTGCGCGAGATTTACCTCAAAGGATTTGAGATCGCCGTGAAGAAAGGCCGCCCCTGGACGGTGATGTCTTCCTACAACTACCTGAACGGCACCTACACCTCCGAGAGCCCCGAACTGCTGACCTCGCTGCTGCGCGGCGAATGGGGATTCTCCGGCATGGTGATGACCGACTGGTTTGGCGGGCGCGATGCCGTGGCCCAGATGAAGGCGGGCAACGACATGCTCCAGCCGGGCTACGACCGCCAGTACACGGACATTGTGCAGGGCGTGAAGAGCGGACAGCTGGATGAGGAGGTCCTGGATGCCAACGTGAGGCGCATCCTGGAGATGGTCCTGCGGACGCCCCGCTTCCGTGGATACCGCTACAGCAACCGCCCCGACCTGAAGGCCCATGCCGCCCTCACCCGGCGGTCGGCCGCCGAGGGCATGGTTCTGCTGAAGAACGACAGCAGTGCCCTGCCCCTGGATTCGACCGTCAGGCGCCTGGCCCTTTTCGGCTGCACGTCGTATGATTTCATCCCCGGCGGCACCGGCTCGGGCAATGTCAACCGCGCCTATACGGTCTCTCTGCCGGAGGGGCTGAGGGGCGCGGGCTACGCAGTCGACGATGCGCTGGAAGCCGGCTACAGGGACCACATCGCCGCCGAGAAGAAGCGCCTGCAGCCTTCAGGCCGGAAAGACCCTTCTGCGGCCTTCATGCCCATTGTCCTGCCCGAAGAGATGGAGATTGGCGCCGATGAACTGAAAGCCTGTGCCGGCAGGTCCGACGTGGCCGTCCTCACCATCGGCCGCGGCTCCGGCGAATTCCGCGACCGCGGCTCCTCCGGTTTCGACCTGAACAGGAAGGAACTGCGTCTCATAACCGATGTCTGCGATGCGTTCCACGCCGCCGGCAAGCGGGTGGTCGTGGTGCTGAACATAGGCGGCCCCATCGAGACCGCTTCGTGGCGGGACCTGCCCGACGCCATCCTCTGCGCCTGGCAGGGCGGACAGGAAGGGGGCAACAGCGTGGCCGACATCCTCAGCGGCAAGGTTTCGCCCAGCGGCAAGTTGCCCATGACGTTTCCCGTATGGTACCAGGACCATGCCTCAACGGAGAACTTCCCCGTCAATCTGGAGTCGGATCCCGGCCTTGTGGCTGCCGAGCGCGAGGCCCGCAAGGCAGGCCGTGTGGCGAACGTGGACTATACCGACTATGAGGAAGACATCTACGTGGGCTACCGTTACTTCGACAGTTTCAACCGCCAGGTGTCCTATCCCTTCGGCTACGGCTTGAGCTACACCACGTTCGAGTATGCCAATCCCGTCATTGAGTCATCCGGCGGCTTGTACACCGTGCGTGTCGACGTGACCAATACCGGCACCGTGCCCGGCCGGGAAGTGGTGCAGCTCTACGTCTCCGCGCACGATGCCGCCAAGGCCAACAAGCCCGACAAGGAACTGAAGGACTTTGCCAAGACCGCCACGCTCCAGCCGGGTGAGACGGCGACCGTCCGGCTGGCGGTCCCCGTCCGCGACCTGGCCTCGTTCGACGAAGCTGCCTCTTCGTGGACTGTTTCCGAGGGCGAATACCGGTTCCTGGTGGGTGCCTCCTCGCGCGACATCAGGGCCACGCTGACGGCCCCGGTGCCCGCCTCCGCCTGGCGGGTGGGCAATATCCTGAAGCCGCAGGTGGAACTGAGGTTGTTGAGGCGGTGATGAAGCCGTGTTTTCGGATTGTGTATCAGTCTGTCAAGGAGCGCAGTCCGTGGCCGTGACGGAATGGACGGTTGGCATACAGATGCCACAGACAGGAACAGATTCACACGGATTTATAGTCGCCAGTCAACGAATTATAATCTGTGGTCATCCGCCCTGTCTGTGTCATCTGTGTGCCATTTGAATTTTGGCACTTCTTCTGTCCTTCAAAAGAATCGGGTTTCCCTTCCTTGTTCCGCCGGCTACAGGCCCATTGCGTTGGCGCCCAGTGCGCCGGCGATGGCCGAGAGCACGGCGATGAGCACTTTCAGGATTTTGTCCCAGAGGTTTTTCTTGTTTGCGTTCATGGTGTGTGTGTTTTTTAGTTAAGGAAGTAATCAGAATTAAATGATAATTTATCGATGTGATTCTTTAGACGCAGATGACGCAGATGTCGCTGATCTATAATCTTTGATAACGGATAATCAGTCAATAAAGAATATGAATCTGCGTCATCCGCGTTATCTGCGTCTAAAGAATCTGGAGTTCAAAAGACTCAGCCGTTCGGTTTGTTTAGCCGAAGGAGCCTTCGTTGCCGTCACCGGAGTCGGGGTCGCTTCCATCCGTTCCGCTGCCGCCCGTTCCGGGCGCCACGGTCACCTGGTCGAAGCGGACGCAGCGGGCGCCCGACACCAGGGAGCGCGTGGCCACCGTGCCGTTGGTGTTGCGCGTGCTGGCGGGGGTGAAGCGCACCATCAGCTTGGACTGCGAGGGCGTCACTTCCTCGGCGGTTTCCACGCCTTCGCTGTCCTTGACCAGCGTGTAGCGGAAGCTGCCGAAGCCGTTCAGCGTCACGCTTTCCGAGGATTGGAGGTGCCGGGCGACGACCGTCACCAGGTTGTCTATCACGTTCTTCACGTCACCCGACGTCAGCGAGGACAGTTGGGCGATTTCGCGGGCCACTTGGTCCGTGTTCACATTTCCCGTCAGTTGTACGCGGGGATAAAATAACTTCTTGCCGGCGCTGTTGGCCTTGGCGGCTTGTTTGGGTACATAAAGTACTGGCATACTGTGTGTGTTTTTAGAGTTAATAAATAATGTGTGTTTTGTGTATTAAGCTTAACCACATTGCAAAGGTATGGCTTTTGTTTTGTTCACACAAATAAAATACCACGTTTTAATAATCTTTTTTCTCCCCACCTTTTGTGGAGTCATGCCTTTACTCATCGCACCCTATGTCTTTCGTCTGATTTCCTCGACGGTCAGGTTCGTATAGCGTGCCACGCTTTCCGCGGGCATTCCGTCCGCCAGCATCTGCTTGGCGATGGCGAGGGCTTTGTTCTTCTCGCCTTCTTCTCTTCCTTTAGCCATGCCTTCTTCTCTTCCTTTAGCCATGCCTTCTTCGATGCCTTTAGCCATGCCTTCTTCGATGCCTTTGGCCATGCCTTCTTCGATGCCTTCCTTCCTGCCTTCTTCCTTGCCTTGCGCGAACCCTTTGTTTTCCGCCGTGGATAGCACGCTGTACCAGTCCCGTAGGGCCTTGAGGCTGTCTTCATATTCCATGAGTTCCTCGGGGTTGAACTTGGCGATTTCGGCAGCGGTGAAGAGCTGTTCGAATACCTTCTCGTACAAGGCTTTGGGTCGGTTGAGCAGGGTGGCCAGGTGTCGGATGGCATAGAGCCATTTGTCGAACATCGTGACCAGTTGGTCCTCCGTCTTGGTGAACTTGGGCATTTCCAGGTAGATGAAGGTCAGCTTGTCGTAGAACACTTCCTTGGTGCGGGTATCCATCAGTTTCACCTCGTGGTGGAAATAGTCCGGGTCCTTGTCGTCGAAGGT
>DWZE01000104.1 GCA_019118325.1 Candidatus Bacteroides intestinavium | reverse complement strand
TAGACGCAGATGACGCGGATGACGCAGATTCATTTTCTTTATTGACTGATTATCCGTTATCAAAGATTATAGATCAGCGGCATCTGCGTCATCTGCGTCTAAAGAATTAAATTCCTATTTATCGTATAAACAAAATTTCAGCATCTACTTATCACTCCGCTGCGCTCCGTTAGGAGTTAAGCCGATAGTCAGTCAAAGAGCCGTATATGCAGAGGTATGGGCTTAACTACTTAACTCCTTCATTCCTCTTATTAGCTACTTCACTCCTCAAAGATATATCTTCCCCGCCTCCTTACTCTCCGGCTGCCTTCGATTTGGCCTTCGCCGTCCTGGCCGGTTTCTCCTCCTTGGCGGCCGCCTTGGGCGTACGTTTCTTGCGGGTGGAGATCTTCTCGGCCTGGAGTTTGATGAGGTCCATGCACGAGGCCAGGCTGAGGTCGGCGGGCTCGATGCCGGCAGGAATCTTATAGTTGTGGCCCTGGTAGGCGATGTAAGGGCCGTAGCGGCCGTTCATGATTTCCAGTTCGGGCTCTTCGGGGAACTTCTTGATGTGGCGTTTGGCCTCGGCCTCCAGCTTGTCCTTCAGCAGGGCGACGGCCTCGTCGAAGGTGATGTCCAGCGGGTCAAACTCCTTGGGCAGGGTGACGTAAATGCCATGCCCGTGCACGTAGGCGCCGAAGCGTCCGTTGCCCACGCTGACGGGTTGCCCGTCCCAGTCGCCCAGGGTGCGCGGCAGCTTGAAGAGGTCCAGTACCTCGTCCAGGGTGATGGTCTCGATGGACTGTCCGCGCTTCAGCTGGGCAAAGCGGGGCTTCTCGTCCTCGCTGGCGGCACCTATCTGCGCCACGGGGCCGAAGCGGCCGATCTTGACGCTGACCGGACGGCCGCTCTTGGGGTCGGTGCCCAGGACCCGCTCGCCGGCCTTGTGTTCGCTCTTGGCAGCCAGGGTGCTCTCCACGGAGGGGTGGAACTGGGCATAGAATTTCTTCAGGACGCCCGTCCATTGCTTTTCGCCCTCGGCAATCTCGTCGAACTGCTTCTCCACCGTGGCGGTGAAGTTATAGTCCAATATTCCGGGGAAGTATTCCGTCAGGAAGTCGTTCACCACCAGGCCCGTGTCCGTGGGCAACAGCTTGGACTTCTCGGCACCGGTGACTTCCTGGCGCATCTCGTCCGTTATCTGTCCGTCCTTGAGGGTCAGGAGATTGCAGTCGCGCTCCTCGCCCGGCTTGTCTCCCTTGACGACGTATTCACGCTGCTGGATGGTGCTGATGGTGGGGGCGTAGGTGGACGGACGGCCGATGCCCAGCTCTTCGAGCTTGCGCACCAGGCTGGCCTCGGTGTAGCGGGGCGGGTGCTGGCTGAACCGTTCGGTGGCGGTGATGTCGCTGTACGCCAGTGTCTGGCCTGTCTCCAACGGAGGCAGCAGGCCTGCCACGTCCTCATGGCCCTCGGCCTCCTCATCCTGCGAGTCGCGGTAGACGCGGAGGAAGCCGTCGAACTTGACGACCTCGCCCGTGGCGGTGAAGGCTTCGGGGCTGTTGCTGAGCGTGATGGTTGCGGTGGTCTTCTCAAGTTCGGCGTCGGCCATCTGCGAAGCCAGGGTGCGCTTCCAGATCAGCTCGTACAGGCGCTTCTCCTGGTGGGTGCCGTCTATCTTGGATGCCTGCATGTTGGTGGGGCGGATGGCCTCGTGTGCCTCCTGCGCGCCTTTGGTCTTGGTGGCAAAGTGGCGGGTGCAGACGTAGCGGTCGCCCATCAACTGGATGATGGCCTCGCGGCTGCTGCCCAGGGCGAAGTCCGAGAGGTTGACCGAGTCCGTACGCATGTAGGTGATCATACCGGATTCATACAGGCGCTGCGCCACCATCATGGTCTGTGCCACGGTGAAGCCCAACTTGCGGGCCGCCTCCTGTTGCAGGGTGGAGGTGGTGAAAGGAGCCGACGGGCTCTTGCGCAGAGGGCGCGTAGTGATGTCGCCGATGGTGAAAGTGGCCGTCTTGCACAGTTTCAGGAATTCGAGGGCCTCCTCTTTCTTCTTGAAACGATGGGCCAGTTCGGCCTTCAGCTCGGCGGGCTTGCCGTCGGCGCCGGGCACGAGGAATACAGCCGTGACGCGATAGGCGGCCTCCGTCTTGAAGGCGTTGATTTCGCGCTCGCGCTCCACGATGAGACGCACGGCCACGGACTGCACACGTCCGGCGGACAGTGCGGGCTTGACCTTGCGCCACAGGACGGGCGAGAGCTCAAAGCCCACGATGCGGTCCAGCACGCGACGGGCCTGCTGGGCATTCACCAGGTTGAGGTCGATGTCGCGCGGATGTTCGATGGCCCGCAGGATGGCGCTCTTGGTGATCTCATGGAATACGATTCGCTTGGTGTGCTCCGGATTGAGTTTCAGCACCTCGTACAGGTGCCAGGCGATGGCCTCTCCCTCGCGGTCCTCATCGGACGCCAGCCATACGGTGTCGGCCTTCGCGGCCTCGTCTTTCAACTGGCTGACCAAGGCGCGCTTGTCCGCCGGGATTTCATACTCGGGCGCGAAGTCGTGGGCGATGTCTATGCTGAACGCCTTCTTCTTCAGGTCGCGGATATGTCCGTAACTGGACAGCACCTTAAAGTCCTTTCCGAGGAACTTCTCAATAGTTTTTGCTTTTGCCGGAGACTCGACAATGACAAGGTTCTTCTGCATACGTTTTTCCTTTGTTGGTGGCTTCCGCCACGTATTTTGCGGCAAATGTAGGAAAAAAGCCGCTTTCCTCCTTTATAATAAGGAAAGTTTTAGCAAAAAATCAGCATCCTCCCTGCCGGGGGAGGCAAGTTCCGCCTCTCAGGGCTTCAGGCAGCCGATTGGCACGACATAGGTCCCGTCTTCCGGACGCCGGTAGGCATATTCGCCCGCAGCGGTCAGAATCATCCGGAACGCCGGGGCCTTCATCCGGGTCGTATCAATCAGGCCGGCCAATGCGCACAGGGTGGCCGCGCCGTCATTAATCAACGATTGCCCGCCCAGTTTGATTTCTATCAGCCCGTATTGCCCGTTGCGCAAGTGCACCACCGCGTCGCACTCCAGACCGCTCTTGTCCCGGTAGTGATAGACCTTTCCGCCGAGCGCTTCGGCAAAGACCCGCAAATCCCGCACACACATCGCCTCGAAGAAGAAGCCCATCGTGTTCAGATCATTCATCAAGTCGGCCGGTCCCAGTCCCAAAGCCGCCGTAGCGATGGAGGGATCCACAAAATACCGGGTATCAGCCGTGCGGATGGCAGTCTTCGAACGCAGGTTGGGATTCCAGGCCGGCATATCCTCCACCACAAAAATCTTACGCAGCACCTCCAGGTAAGAAACGATGGTACCGTCATCGAGCGTTGCGGCGTCATTGCTCTTCAGGTCCTCGCGTAGTGTCGCCACGGATGCCTGTGTGCCTTGGTGCCGCGCATAGGCCCGCATCAGGCGTTGCACCCTTTCCGAGGCCCGTTTCACGCCGTCGGCCCTCGTGACATCCTCTTTGGTCACCGCGTCATAGTAATCGAACGCCTGTTCCAACGCTGCTTCCTCGGGCAACCCCACAGCCATCGGCCAGCCCCCGCGGCAAATCAGGAAAGCGATATCCGGCAGTTTCAGCGTGTTCCTGGCCAGCAGTTTTTCCGGAGCGGCAAACAAGGCTCCCAGGCTTACCGTGCCGTTCGACTCGCCGGATTCAAACAAAGTCATTGGCCGCATCGTGAGCCAGGCAAACCGCCCCGTGCCCGAATGCTCCCGTTCTTTCTCCGCTTCCCGGTCGGGCACGGCAGAACCGGTCAGGATAAACTGTCCCATCTTGCGCCGGTCATCCACCGTGTAGCGCACGGCATCCCACAGTTTCGGTACAGTCTGCCACTCGTCTATCAACATCGGCACTTCTCCTCCCAAAGCGGCGTCCACATCAATTTCCAACAGGTTCCTGAACTGCTCCTTCACATCGGGCCTCGCCAGCAACACCTTGCTTGCCGCGATTTCCTCGGCGGTGGTTGTCTTCCCGCACCATTTCGGGCCTTCAATTAACACGGCTCCCTTGGCTTGCAGTTTCCTGGCCAGCAAGCCGTCCATGATTCTCGGTCTGTAACTTTTCATTTTCTCCCCTGATTTTTAGGGCAAAGATAAGGGATTTTTAGCAAATTCGGTAATTTGGCACGAATTCATTCGGTAATTTGGCACGAATCCGTTCGGTAATTTGGCACGGATCCGTTCGGCAATTTGGCGCAGATACACAAAGGGCCCTGCCCTTGAAGGGATGGAATCACCTTCTCATCCGGTGACAAAAACAAGCCGAGGATGTGTCATGCCCGGCACAGGGCACACGGATGACACACCCTCGACCACCCCTCTCAGAACCGGAACGTCACCCCGCCCCAGAAGTTGATGCCCTGCGTGGGATAGCACCAGTCATAGCGGTAGTCCTGGTTCAACAGGTTGTCCAGACGGGCATAGACACCGACACCCCGGAAGAGGTCGTAGGTGGCTCCGGCATAGAGGTTGCTGACGGGGTCGATGCCTTCGCCCTCGCGCTCGGCATGGAGATAGCCCACGTGGACACGCAGGGGAGCGACGGGGTGCAACTCCAGACGGAAATCGCCCTCGAACGTAGGCTTGAAGGCCAGTACGCCAGACTCTTCGCCCCCGTCCGGCGACGACCAGCTGCGATAGGTGCCGCGACCGGTGAAGGTAACGATGTCGCGGTAGCTGTACGTCAGTTCGGCGCCGGCGTAGAAGTTGTCCGTGTCCCACGTGGCCAGGGCCAGGCCCAAGCCCGTACCCCAGGGAACGAGGTCGAAGTAGGTGTCATCCTCCAGCATCTGGTAGCCGCCATAGATATGCAGGCCGAAGCCGGAGAGCGTGCCCACGCGGAGCCCTACGGCGGCATTGACCTGCTCGTAGGTGGATTCCAGTTGTCCGGCGGGGTCGGCATAGGGGTTGAGGGCCTCCAGACGGCGGAAGTCGTTCAGCAGGCGGCCGCCCTTGGCCTGGGCATAGAGCACGACGCGGGCGGGGAAGGCATACTGCGCCAGCACGTCGGGCGACACGCGGAATTTCCGGCCGAAGCTGAAGGCGGGATCCACATGCACCCCTGCACGGAGGGTCCAGCCGCCGCGCTCCACGGCATAATAAGGTGTCAGGCTCAGGGCGGTATAGTCTTCATAAAGATTGTTCTGGTAGAACAGGTTGTCCATGCGCAGGGCCACGCCGACGGTCTGTCCGCCGCCCAGGCTGCCCCAAGCCTCGGCCTCGGTGCGGACGGCCACCTCCTGCGCGTCGGCATAGTCGAAGCCCAGCTGGCGCTGGTAGAGCATCAGGTTGGTCTCGGCACGGAACTGCACGGGCAGGCCGTCATCCGTAGAGGCCAGCCCCAGGTGGACGTCGCCCGAAGTGAACTTCTGCTTGCCCGACGCGTAGCCCGGCAGGCGGTTGAAGTTGCGCAGGCCGAAGTGTCCGGCCAGGTTCAGGTCCACGCGGCTGAACCGGTGGGTATAGTCCAGGGCGGCACGGGTGCGGTAGTCGTAGGCATCCCATGTGACCAGGTCTTCCAGTTCGCCGTCCATGCCCTGCACGCCGACGGTCAGGCCCAGGCGGTCGCGGTCGGAGAGGCGGAAGAGGTAGTCGGCATAGACGTCCAGGTTGCCCAGGTTGCCGTAGCCCAGACGGACATAGCCGGGCGTGGCCTTGTCCGGCGTCTCGCGCGCCGCGTAAGACGGCAGGGTGTCGGCGGGGATTTGCGTGGCCGCCACGGGGGCGGTGTCATATTCCACGTTCTTGGGAGTGACCACGGGTTCCTCCACGCGGGGCAGGACGTTCACCTTGGAAGCATCCTGGATGAGGGGGGCGTATTCCTGCTCCACCACGACGGTGCGGGTCAGGGCGGTGTCGGGCTGTTGAGTCTGGGCCGCCAGTCCTGCGGGGAGGAGGAGGGCGGCGAGGGGGATATATCGAATCGGAAACTTCATAATGGTTCTGCGTATAAGTTAAGTAATCGGAATTAAATGAGATTTTATCGGGAATGGCACGCAGATGACGCAGATGACGCAGATGCAACAAATGATCACTGATTATATTTCATTGATGTACAACTGAATAAATCTGCGAGAATCTGTTTAATCAGTGTCATCTGCGTGCCATGAACTTGCTTATTTCAACTTCTCCAGCCGCTCCTCGATCATGGGACGGATGTCGTCGTCCTCCTGGTAGTTCTGTTGCAGGCTGAGGAGGTACTGGCGGGCGTCGAGCTTCTTGTCCTGCGCGGCATAGACGTCGGACAGGAGGATGAAGGTGCGGGCCAGCCAATAGGCGTGCGGGGTGCTGCGGTCGATGTAGTCCAGGGCCTCCTGCTCGGCGGCGGCATAGTCGGCGGTGTCATACAGATGCTGGGCCAGCAGATACTTGGCCTCGGCGCCCTGCAAGGTGCGGGTGTCGGCGGCCAGCTGCCGGAGGTCGGGCGTGGCGGCCTGCCAGTCGGACTGGGCGATATAGGCCTTGGCACGGTCGTAGAGGGCCTCGGTGCGGAGCTCGGGCGTCAGGTTGCTTCCGGCCAGGAGGGCAGTGGCGGCGGAGACGGTGCCGGGGTGGTCCTGCAAGAGGTAGGAACAGCGCAGGGCGCCCGTCTGGCCCAGGCGGCGGCGTTCGGGCGTGGTAGCCTTTTCCTGCAGGCGGAGGTAGTCGGCGCGAGCCTCGTCATACTGCTTGCGGTTGAACAGGACCTCGCCGCGCATCAAGAGGGCTTCCTCGGTGTAGGGGCTGTCGGGATACTCCAGCAAGCGGCCCGTGTGGAGCAAGATGGCCTCCTCGTCGCCCTGCTGGCGGGCAATGGTGCAGAGGTTGTAGTGCGCGCTCAGGCTGAAGGCTCCGTCGGGATAGTGGGCAAGGTAGCGGCCCAGGCTCTCCTTGGCGGGAGCGATGTCGCCCTTCATATAGACCCGTTCGGCGGCGGCGTAGCTCAGGGAGTCCTGCTCGGCAGCCTCGATACGGACGCCTCCGGGCAGTTGCTCCACCAGGCGGGCATAGTCGTCCACGCGGTCGGCGTCGACGTAGATGGACTTCAGGTCGTGCAGGGCCAGGCGGGCCTCCTCGCTGCCGGGATAGCGGGTGACCACGTAGGTGTAGGCCTCGATGGCGCGGTTGTAGTCATTGTCCTGATAGTAGAGCAAGCCAATCTCCGCGGCGGCCTTGCGGCTGACGGGACTCTCCGGATGCTCTTGCAAGAGCTGGCGGAAGACGGCGATGGCCTGTGCGTTCTGCCCTGCCTGCACGTAGGAGCGGCCTTTCTCGTAGAGGGCATCGACGGCGTAGGGCGATTCGGGGTATTTCTCGGCCAGGCGGTCCAGAAGGGAGACCTTGCCGGCATAGTCCTTCTGCAGTCCGGCCACCAGCGCCTGCTGGTAGTAGGAATAGTCGCCCGTGGGCTGGCCCATCTTCTCGGCCGTGGCATAGTGGCGTTTGGCCTCGTCGAAGCGGCGGCCTTGCAGGCAGCAGTCGCCCAGGCGATTCTCGGCGTCGGCCAGGGCAGCGTGGTTCTCGCCCGTTTCCAGACGGACGTATTGGGCGAAGCGGCTCTCGGCTTCGGCATACGCCTTGCGGTGGAAGGCGATGTAGCCCAGGTTGTAACAGGCCAGGGCCACCGTCTCGTCCTTGCGGGTGGAGTGGATGTCCAGGAAACGCTCGAAGTCGGCAGCGGCTTCCGTCATCCGGCCCAGGCGGTAGTAGGACTCGCCGCGCCAGTAGAGGGCATCGGACAGTTCCTGTATCCCGCGGGTGCCGAAGGCGGCGGCAGGCTCCCAGGCGCGGGTGAAGCAGTCGATGGCCCCGGCAAAGTCGGCATTGGCAAAGGCCTGCGTGCCCAGCTGGAAGAGGATGCGGAGCTTGGCGCGTTGTATCATCGGGTCGGGCTGCTTGATGCGCTCGATGGACGCCAGGGCGGCCTCGTAGCTGCGGGTGCTCATATAGACATCGACCAGGTAGGAGCTGACCTTGGGGGCGTATTGCGAATCGGGGAACTCGTTGAGGAAGTTCTCGAAGACGGTGACGGACTCGCCGAAGGCGTCGTAGGCCGTCTCGTGGATGCAGAGGGCGTAGTTGTAGGCGGCCTGCTCCTTGACGGCGCGGTCGGCATCGGACACGGCGGCCTGCTCGAAGGCCATGCGCGCCTTGTTCTTGTCGCCCAGCTGGAGGTAGGCCAGGCCCATGTGGAGGTAGGCGTTCTGCGCCAGGGCATCGTCCACCAGCGTGGCCTCGCCCAGGGCGGCGGGCGCCTCGGCATAGGCGCCGTTGTGGCAACAGGCCAGGCCCAGCATGTAGGCGGCATCGCGGCGCATGCGGTCCGTGCCGTCGCGGTAGGCCTCGAGGGCGGTCATCGCCCCCTGCCAGTCGGCGGCGTGGTAGCGCACGGTACCCACGACGCGCTGCATCTCGGCGGCATGGGCTTCGCCGGGCCAGGCGGAGAGGTAGTTCTGCGCCACGATTTCGGCCTTGTCATACTGCTGCTTGCCCAGGTAGATTTCGGCGATGTAGTAGGGCACGAGGGCCTGGTACTTCTTGTGGCTCTGCAGGCTGAGGAAGGCGGGCAGGGCTTCGTCCAGGCGGCCTTGGGTGTAGCGGATGTAGCCTATATAATAGGTGCAGTCGGCCTCGTAGCGCGCAGAGGTGGCGCGGAGGGTCTCGAACCACACGGCAGCCTGGGTGAGGTTGCCCGTCTGCAGGCAGGAGACGGCCATGCGATAGGTCACGTCGGCGCGCTCCTCCGTGGCCAGCCAGTCCGGACGGACGCTGTCGAAGGCGTCGAGGGCGGCGGCATAGTCCTCGTCAAAGAAACAGGTAGAGGCGATGAGGGCCTGCACGCGGTTGGCGTGGGGCGTGTCCGGATGCCGGTCGAGGAAGTCGCGCAGGATGTCGGCCGCGCGGGGGTCGCCCAGTTCGTAGGCGGCGCAGGCCAGCATATATTCGGCCTCGGCGCGCCGGGACAGGCCGGCGGCGGAGCGTGGCTCGTCGCCGGCCTGGCGCAGGTAGGCCTGCAGGGGAGAGAGGGCGGCGGCATAGGCCCGTTGCGTGAACAGGGCCTTTCCCTCGCGGTAAAGGTCTCGCGGAGCGGGCGTCTTGTCCAGGCTTTGTGCGGAGACAGCCCAGGGGGAGGCGCAGCACAAGGCCGCCAGGCCCAGTATGCGGGTAAGGGATTTCTTCTTCATTGTCAGTTGTGGGATTGATGGGTGGATAATTCATGTTCGAGGAACCTCCCCAGGCCGCGGCGCACGGAGTCGAGGCCGAAGTCCTCCAGGCGGATGTCCCGCAGGGGGAGGAAGAAGGCGTCGGCGGCATCGTCCATGGCGTGGAAGTGTCCCGTGTCGGTCACGGTGCAGCGGAAGAACATGTCCAGCGTGTGCACCAGGAAGCCGGAGTAGAGATAGAGGTTGGGCAGGGAGAAGAGGTACTGTGCCCGGCAGACGTCCAGGCCGGTCTCTTCCTTCACCTCGCGGATGACGCCCTCCTCGCCGGTCTCGAACATGTCGACGAACCCTCCGGGCAGGTCCAGCGTGCCCTTGGCAGGCTCCTTGCCGCGGCGGCACACGAGGAGGTCGCCCTGTCCGTTCTGGATGAGGGCGACGGTGGCCGACGAGGGGTTGAAATAATACGTAAAGCCGCAATCCAGGCAGTGCTTGGACTTGCCGTTGTGCACCTCGAAGCGCGGCGAGCCGCACTTGGGGCAGAACTTGAATTGTGCAAGAGGATGTTCCATAGTGTCGTGACGTTTCCAATAAGTAAGATAGTCGAGGGCAAAGATAGGAAACTTTCTCCGATATCGGGCGGGAAGAAGAGAATTTTCACATTCCGGCACCCGGTTTCCCGGCAAAAACCGCATTGGGGCCGGAGGGGATTCGTCGGGAAAAAGGACGGGCTCCCCTCCAACAAACGTGAAAATCCGGCACTTACCCGCACAAGATGTGTTGATATATCCTAAGACCTGCACCTTTCTGAAGGCGAAGTCTTGTTTTATCTCCCTAAAAGCCTTACCTTTGCAGCCGGAAATACGGGCAGCACGCGCCACGATATCGCCGGGCACGCACCACGATATCGCCGGACACGCGCCATGATATCGGCGGACACGGGCGGCCCCTGCTCCAGACCCTAACCAAACTTTTTTAAATGGCGCGATGCAGTATTCCCCACACCCCTGCATTTATGACATCGAAGCGACGTTTCACCTGCACTCCCGGAGTGCAGCCGATACACATTGTATGAATGTATAATTTATAGAGAATTTGACAAGATTATGATGAAACAGAATCCTTTGGTCAGCGTCATAGTACCCAATTATAATTACGCCCGTTTCCTCCGGCAGCGCATCGACTCCATCCTGCTGCAGGACTTCACGGACTATGAACTTATCTTGTTGGATGATGCCTCCAGCGATGACAGTCGCTCCATCCTGGAATCCTACCGGAGCAATCCGCACACCGCCTGCATTGTCTGCAACGAGCAGAACTCCGGAAGCCCCTTCTCGCAGTGGCAGAAAGGACTCTCGCTGGCACGAGGCAAATACGTGTGGATCGCGGAAAGCGACGATTACGCCGCGTCTTCCTTCCTGCGGGAAACGGTCGACGTCATGGAGCGCCACCCGGAGGCCGTGATATGCTTTGCCGGAAGCTCCCGGATAGACCCCCACGGCCATCTGCTAAAAAAGGACAACGACTACTGGTCCCGCAATCCGATGCTGCACAGACGGGGCTACCGCGTGCTGGACGGCATGGCCTACATCGTCCATAACCTCTATTGGAGAAACTACATCTACAACGCCAGCGGCGCCCTCTTCAAGAAGGACGCGCTGAAGGACGTGGACCTCTCGTCGTGCACAGCCATGCACTGCTGCGGCGACTGGCTGTTCTGGGCCAAACTGGCGGCACACGGACAGGTGATCGAAATCTACAAGAAACTGAACTACTTCCGCAGCCACGAGGTCAGCGCCTCGACCCAGGGCAGACGGACCGGCACCGCCCTGAAAGAAGACTTCCGGGTGGTCAAGGACCTGGAAGAGGCCTTCCCGACCATAGGCATCTACCGCCGCACCCTGAGACGGGGACAGTTCTACAAGCACATCCGCCGCATGCACGCCTCGCCGACCGTCAAGCAAGAACTGTTCGACGCGCTGAACGACACGCTGGGCGGCAGCATGAAGGACTATCTGCTGGAAAGGGCCAACCGCTACGCAGGCTTCCTCTGCCCGTTCCTGCTGACTGACAAACGGCACAGACTGTAAACCCGGACGCAGCGATGAAAGCACGAAAACTTGCCATCGTCCTTCCGGCCTACAAAGGCCGTTTCCTGAAGGACACTCTCGACTCGATTGCCGCGCAGACGTGCCAGGACTTCACCCTGTACGTAGGCGACGACGCCAGCCCCGAACCCCTGCAAGCGATAGTCCGGGCCTATGCCTCGCGCATCCAGGTGGTCTACCACCGTTTCGATGACAACCTGGGCCGCAAAGACCTCGTGGCCCACTGGGAACGCTGCATCGCCCTGTCCACGGAGCCCCTCGTGTGGCTCTTCTCGGACGACGACCTGATGCCGGCCGACGGTGTGGAACGGGTTCTGGCCGCCGCAGCCACGACAGGCCCGGACCGCGTCATGTTCCGCCTCCCCTTGCAGGTGGTGGACGCGGACGGACGGGTGAAGTTCCGCAACCGCCCCCTGCCTGCCGGACGGACCAGCGGCTACGACCTGCTGCTGGCCAAGATGGAAGGACGGCTGCATTCGGCCGCCATCGAATATGTGTTCAGCCGCGACGTCTGTCAAGGCGCAGGCGGCTTTGTACACTTCCCGATGGCCTGGTGCTCGGACGACGCCTCGTGGGCCGCTTTCGCCGACTATGCGGGAGGCATCATCCCCGTGCCCGGCGACCCGGTGTGCTGGCGCAACGCCGAGGGGAGCAACATCAGCAACACGGCCGCCTACAACGCCGAAAAGCTGCACGCCCTCATCCTGTTCCTGCAATGGCTGAAGGAGAAGTATCCCGACCACTGCGGCGACAAGCGGCTCCGGCGGGCACTGTACGCCTATCTGGCCACCAACCTGCGCCAGTCCATACAGGGCCACTTCAGCCTGATGCAACTCCAACGGCTGGTACGCGCCACCCGGCACATAGACACCCGGGCTGCGGGGAAGGTCTGGCTGCATCACGTACTCAAAATCCAATCACTGATATGAAGAAAAAGATTCTGTTCATCACCCCCTATGTCCCCTACCCGCTGAACTCCGGCGGCAACCAGGCATTCTTCCACATGGTGGATTACATCCGGAGCCGGATGTCCGTGTCCATCCTGCTCTATCCCAGGCACTCGGCCGAGATGGACAACGTCAAGGCCCTGCAGGCGAAATGGCCCGACGTGACGTTCCACCTCTACCGCCCGCAACCGGAGAAGCCCGTGACCAACGCCCCCCGGGTGAAACATCCGCTCTACCTGAAGTGGCTGCTCAAGGCCCACGCCTCGCTGGGCCGCAAGATACGCCGGCAGCAACAGAAGATTGTCCAGCCGGAAGGGACTCCCAGCGACTGGGTGCGCGCCAAGTCCACGCTGCCCATGTCCATCTTCGGAGGGCTGGAGGCGGGGTACGTGAACTACGTGGCCCAGGTGGCCCGCTCCGGATTCGACATCGTGCAAGTGGAGTTCTTTGAAATGATTTCACTGGGCTACGTCCTGCCGGAGAATGTGGAGACCATCTTCGTGCACCACGAACCGCGCTACGTCCGCAACAACAACGAGATGCACCTTTTCCATACAGTGACCGACATGGACCGCCTGCTGTATGGCGTGTCCCGCGACTATGAGCGGGCAGCCCTGTGCCGCTACAAGCATCTCATCACCCTGACCGAAGTGGACCGCCGGCTCCTGGCCGACTTCATCGGCCGGGCGGACCACATCCACGTCTCGCCCGCCGTGGTCAGCCTGCCCGAAGAGACAGCCCGCACCTTCCACCCGGCCACGACGCACCGGCTGACCTTCGTGGGCAGCGAAGACCATTACCCCAACCTGGATGCTGTCCTCTGGTTCTGCCACGAGGTTGTCCCCCTGCTACGGCAGAAAGGATTCAAATTCACCTTCCAGGTCATCGGCCACTGGCGCAGCCCGTATGTACAGTCACTGAAGAAAGACTGTCCGGAACTGGAACTCACGGGCTACGTCGATGACCTGCACGGCTTCCAGCAAGGCAGCGTCGCCCTGGTGCCCATCCGCATCGGGGCAGGCATGCGCATGAAAATCATGGACGCCATATCGGCCGGCGTGCCTTTCGTGACAACCCCCAAGGGCGTGGAAGGACTGGACTTCCGGGATGGCGAAGAATGCCTGACAGCCCTCGACCCCGCGGCCTTTGCCGACGCCGTCATCCGCCTGTCCGACGACACCGGACTGCAGGAACGGCTGAGCGTCCAGGCCTGGAAACGCCTGAACGAACTGTATGACTTCCCCCAACTGCTGCGCACCCGAATGGCCATCTACGACAGCCTGCCCAAAGCAGGCGCCCAATAACAGCTTTCAAAAAGCGGACAGGAAGCGGACAAACATGAAATCACCATTTAATATGGGAAAGGCATGGGTCCGCTTCCATTTTTTTCGTACCTTTGCAGCCTCATACAACCCGTAGTTCTTATGCTAAAACAGTTTTTCTCGCTGCTGGGCCGCTACATCAGGCCCTACCGCAGATATGTGACATGGGCCGTTATCCTGAACTTCGTGTCGCAGTGGCTCAACGTATTCTCGTTCATGGCCATCATCCCCATACTGAACATCCTGTTCAAGATAGACTCCAAGGTCTATCACTACCAGGAGTGGGACTGGAACCACCTGGACAAGGACGTACTCATCAACAACGCCTACTGGTGGATCAATCAGTTCATCAGCGAGCACGGCGCCTTCCTGACGCTGGTCATGCTGGGCATGACGCTCATCCTGATGACCCTGCTGAAGACGGCCGGCTACTTCGCCTCGTCCGCCGTGATGGTCCCCCTGCGCACGGGCATCGTGCGCGACATCCGCATCGAGGTCTACAACAAGGTGCTGCGCCTGCCGCTGAGTTTCTTCTCCGAAGAGCGCAAGGGCGACATCATCGCCCGCATGAGCGCCGACGTCACCGCCGTGGAGAACTCCCTGACCAGCTCCATCGACATGCTGCTGCGCAACCCCATCGCCCTCATCATCTATTTCTCCACCCTGTTCACCATCAGCTGGCAGATGACGCTGTTCGTCATCATTGTCCTGCCCTTCGCCGGATGGGTGATGGGCGTGGTCAGCCGCAAGCTGAAACGGCAGTCGTCCACCGCCCAGGCACAATGGGGCGACATCATGTCGCAACTGGACGAAACGCTGGGCGGCCTGCGCATCATCAAGGCCTTCCTGGCCGAGAAGAAGATGTCGCTCCGCTTCACCAAGACCAATGACGACTACCGCAAGGCCATGAACGACATGGTCATCCGCCAAAGCTCGGCCCACCCCATGAGCGAGTTTCTGGGCACGTGCGTCATCGTCATCGTGCTGTGGTTCGGCGGCTCGCTGATCCTGGGCACGGACTACGCCCCGATGGACGCCGCCACGTTCGTCTTCTACATGATTATCCTCTACAGCATCATCAACCCGCTGAAGGAATTCGCCAAAGCCTTCTACAACGTCCCCCTGGGCCTGGCCAGCATGGACCGCATCGACATGATCCTGAAGGCGGAGAACCCCATCAAGAACCCGGCCAATCCCCTGCCGCTGAAGGACTTCGAAAGCCGGATAGAGTTCCGCGACGTCAGCTTCAGCTACCTGGAGGGACGCCCCGTGCTGAAGCACATCAACCTCACCGTGCCCAAGGGCAAGACCATCGCCCTGGTGGGACAGTCCGGCTCGGGCAAGTCCACGCTGGTGGACCTCGTGCCGCGCTACCACGACGTCTGCGAAGGCTCCCTGCTCATCGACGGCAAGAACGTGAAGGACGTCTCCATCCCAAGCCTGCGCGCCCTCATCGGCAACGTCAACCAGGAGGCCATCCTCTTCAACGACACCTTCTACAACAACATCACCTTCGGCGTGGAGAACGCCACCATGGAACAAGTGGTCGAGGCGGCCAAGATTGCCAATGCCCACGACTTCATCATGGAGACGGAGAAAGGATATGACACCATGATCGGCGACCGCGGCGGACGCCTGTCCGGCGGCCAGCGCCAGCGCGTCAGCATCGCCCGCGCCATCCTCAAGAACCCGCCCATCCTCATCCTGGACGAAGCCACCTCGGCCCTCGACACGGAGAGCGAACGACTGGTGCAGGAGGCCCTGGAACGCCTGATGAAGTCGCGCACCACCATCGCCATCGCCCATCGCCTCAGCACCATCCGGGGCGCGGACGAAATCTACGTCATGCACGAGGGCGAAATCGTGGAGCAGGGCACGCACGAAGAGCTCATCGCCCTGAACGGATACTACAAGAAGCTGAACGACATGCAGAGTCTGTAAGTAACCATTGACAAACGGGAAAGTGAGAGGTGCAAACGGTTCAAAGAGTTATTCCTCTTTCGCGCAACCGGCCATCGTCAATTGTCAATTTTTAATTGTTAATTGTCCATTGACGCTTGCAACATGTCAAACTTTCCCCTACCTTTGCGGAAACATTGAAACGTACCGATACCGGAAAACATCAAATCAACAGATATGGATACAAGCAAGATTGTGGGCGAGAAAATCAAATCGCTCCGCGAAAACCGCAACATCTCGACGGAAGAGCTGGCACAACGCTCCGGCCTGGCCGTCGAACAAGTGGAACGCATCGAAAACAACATCGACCTCCCGTCGCTCGCGCCGCTCATCAAGATAGCCCGCGTGCTGGGCGTCCGGCTGGGCACCTTCCTCGACGACCAGGACGAGACGGGACCCGCCGTCTGCCGCCGTGCCGAGGCAGGAGACACCATCAGCTTCAGCAACAACGCCATACAGAGCCGCCGCCACATGGAGTACCACTCGCTGGCCAAGTCGAAGGCCGACCGGCACATGGACCCCTTCATCATCGACGTGGACGCCACCGAGGACCAGGACTTCGTGCTCTCCTCGCACGAGGGCGAAGAGTTCATCTACGTCCTGCGTGGCCGCATGGAGATCAGCTACGGCAAGAACACCTACCTGCTGGAAGAGGGCGACAGCATCTACTACGACTCCATCGTGCCCCACCACGTACATGGCTACCAGGGAGAAGCGGCACAGATACTGGCCGTGGTCTACACGCCTGCCTGAGCACGGGCGCAGCCTTGCCTAAGCACGGGCGGGGGCATACCCCGACCCGAACGACCCAAATCCTAAAAAACAACCCCACGCATGACTACTGAAAAAGCAGACCAATCTTCAATCCAAGGCACCGGGCAACCGGCGTTGTCCGACTGCACCCTCGGCCAATGGCTGGAACACTGGGCCATGACCACCCCGGACAAAGAATACATCGTCTACTCCGACCGCAACCTGCGCTTCACGTGGAGCCAGTTCAACCGGCGTGTGGACGACATGGCGCGCGGACTCATCGCCATCGGCGTCACCCGCGGCACGCACGTGGGCATCTGGGCCGCCAACGTGCCCGACTGGCTCACCCTGCTCTATGCCTGCGCCAAGATAGGGGCCGTGTATGTGACGGATACGAGTTCACATCCCTTCTCAGGGACTGCCTCTGTGATCTTCCGATCCTTATGC
>DWZE01000103.1 GCA_019118325.1 Candidatus Bacteroides intestinavium | reverse complement strand
CAACTGCACCAGCTCGGGACCGTTCAGGAAGGCTTCTATAAAATAGGCTTCCGCGCGATTCGTCTCCCGGCGCGCCCGATAGTTCTTCTCCAGGTCGGACAGGAGCGTCGAGAGCTGCTTCCGCTCGCGGGGTTTCGAGTCAATCCACTGCTGCAACTCCCGCTCCAGGGCACGCTTCTTGTCCAGCACGTGCAGACGGCGGACGGCCCGGTTCATGCCGATGCTGTTCTTCCAATAATTGGAACTCTCGCTGTACTTGGAGGCATACATCAGGCGGATGCTGTCCCGACGGTCCATCTCGCGCTTCCAGATGGCCTGCTTCACGCCGCGCACATCTATCTGAGCCTGATTGGTGTGGAGCAGCCGCTCTTCAATGCCGTAGGACGAGAGGTAACGGTCCGTGCTGCCGGGATAGCCCAGCGTCATGCAGAAAGAGCCTTCGTGGTAGCCGTCCAAAGATATGGGAGCCACGCTGGCCGCCCTATAGGGCACATTGTCCGGCGAATAGGCAGCCGGACAGTTGTCCCGGTCCGCATAGATGCGGAACACGCTGAAGTCGCCCGTGTGGCGCGGCCACTCCCAGTTGTCGCGGTCCCAGCCGAACTTGCCTATCGACGACGGCGGGGCGAAGACCAGCCGCACGTCGGTATAGTCCCGATAGACGGAGAGCCAGAATTCATTGCCGCCATAATAGGCATCCACGGACCCCACGGTGGTGGAGTCCTTCTCCATCACCTCGTGCCCGATGACCCACATCACGGAGTCGATGGCCATCGAACGGTCGGATTCGTCCATCCCGGGACGGACGGCGGACAGCACGCGCTTCGTCACATTCTCCTGCCTCACCAGGAAGCGGACATACAGCTCGGGACAGGGCAATTCCTCCTCGTGCGAACGGGCCACGAAACCGTCGCGCAGGTAGTCGTGCTCCACCGTGCTGTGCTGGCGGATACTGCTGAAGCCGCAATGGTGGTTGGTGAACACCAGCCCCTCCCGGCTGACCACCACCCCCGAACAGAAGCCGCCGAAGCTGACCACGGCGTCTTTCAACGAGGAATGCCCGGGATTGTAGAGTTGCTTGGCGGTCAGCTCCAGGCCGAGTTCCTTCATCGTGCGGCGTGTCTCTTTATTCAGGTCGCCCAGCATCCACATGCCTTCGTCGGCGTATGTCAGAGCCGTCGCCCACAGGCAGACGATGGCCAGTAACCAATGTTTTTGTTTCATCATGGTCTTTGTTAATCAATTCAACATATTCATATTATCAAAACTTCCATAACCAGCTGTCCAGCATCTCGCCCGGCGACAACCCGAACCCCTCGCTCTGCTGAAGCCGCTTCTTCAGGCGGGACTTCTGCTGGGAGACGGACGAGGGCGACACCGCCATCAGTATGGCTATCTGCGAGACGGTGAAGCGCAGCTTGATGAGGATGCAGTATTGCAGGTCCACGTCCGTCAGTTGGGGGAAACGCTCCTTCAGGCGGACGGTGAAGCGGTTGTAGATGCTGTCGGTCAGCAGGGCCAGCTTCTTCCACTCGCCTTCGCCCAGGAACTTGGGCTGGCGGCGCAACAGTTGCACCAGGCTGTCGCGACGGATGAGTTCTTCCACCAAGGCCTGTTCGTGCGCCTCCAACTGGCGAAGCCGCTCGGCTTGCTGGCGCAGGATGCGTTGCTCCTCCGTGTCGTACTTGTCCCGGTAGTGGTCCAGCGAACTTTGCAAGCGTTGGTTCTCCACGTCGAGTGTCTTGTTCTGTTGCTGCAGGGCATCGATGGCGGCTTGCAGTTCATCTTGCTGGGCTTGCGACTCCTGGTGCTCATCGGCCAACTGGGCTTGCAGCAGGGCGATGCTCTGGCTATTCTGACGGAGGGTCTCTTCGTTGTCATGCAGGCGGATGGCGTCTTGCCTCAGTTGCTCGCGGATGCGGCGCAGGCGGCGACGATAGGCCGCGGTGAGCAGGATGATAATCCCCAGCAAGGCGACAGTGAGGGAGAGGCCGATGATGACGCTGCGGTCGCGCTCCATCCGGATGCGGTTGCGCTCGTTGGCCAGTTGCTCGTTGTCGTACTTCTCTTTGATTTCGGCCACTTGCCGGGACAGTTGTTGCCGCAGGGCGAGGGGCTGGTAGTAGCGCATGGAGTCGGCAGCCCAGACGGAGCGTGCATATTGCTGCTTGGCGCGGTGGTACTGGAACAGCAGGTCGTAGATGTGGTAGCGCAGGTTGTTGCGGTCGGGCAAGGTCATGGCCTCGTCGATGTACACCTGTGCCGAGTCTGGCTGGTCCAGTTGGAGGTAGGTCTGGATGAGCGTTATCAGGATAGGCTGCTTGCTGTCGGGCGTCTGGCTGGACAGGTAGTCTTTGGTTTCCTTCAGCAGCGGCAGGGCTTCGAAGGGTTGCTGGAGGGTCATGTAGAGCACGGCCAGTTCGTATTTGCTCTGCATCTCCAAGTATTGGTCTTTGGCCAGGGCAGCCAGCCGGGTGGCTTGGCGGAAATGCTCCACGCCTTCTTCCGGGCGGTTGTAGAGCGTGTCTTCGTGTATGGCGGCAAAGTAGAGGCGCCCCATGTACATGTGCGCCAGAGCCAGGGCAGCGGTATCTCTGCATGCTTCGGCCAACTGCAGGAAGCGGCGGGCGGTCTGGGCGCCTTCGTTCTTCAGGTGGGTGCGTTGCAGGTAGAAGCCGGTGAGCAGTTGCCGGCAGCGCATTTCCATCCGCGGGTCGCCGCTCTCCAAGGCTGCTTGCAGGGCTTGCGAATAGACCTGTTGCGCCTGCTCCATCTCGCCCCGCCACTCCAGGCTGCGGGCATGGAGCAGGAGGGCTTCGGTTTGCTCCGCGGGTGTGCCGTGCTGTGTCAGGTAGTCGACAACGGGCAACAACAACGAGTCGCCGATGTCCCGGTTGGTCTGCGAGGCGGTGAGCCAGGCTTGTGCCAGTTGCCACAGGGCGCGTGCATGACGGTCGGCAGGCAGGGCGGTGCGGTTCAGGGAGTCGAGCTTGCGGGCTATTTCTCCTTGTCCGCTGTTGTGGACCGAGACGATGAGGCGGAACAGCGCTTGCCGTTGAGCCACCCAGACATCGTCTGCGTGGCGGCACGCGGTAAGGAGGGCGCTGCCTGCGGTGAGACATAGTAGAAAGGTGAATAGAATGCGTCGCATGCGTTAAGTCGTATCACAAAAACGCCGCAAATTTATTACTTTCTGCTTCACCCTCCAAATCCGGCCCCGGCAAAGTGGGGGAAAACGGGCACGGCGACCCCACGTGGGCTACATGCGGCTGCGCTGCTCCTGTCCGGCGCCCGTGCCCTTGTACTTGCTCTTGGCGGGGTTGAACTTGTAGCGGAGGGTCAGCGTGAAGCGGCGGCGCGACTCTTGGTCGATGGTCATCAGGCGGTTGCCGCCAAAGATGGTGCCGTCGCTGTCCGACGAGTTGAAGAGGTTCTGGCCCTGCAACTGTAGGCTGAGACGCTCGTCGAAGAAACTTTTGCGCAAGCCCACGTCTACCGACCAGGCGGATTTGACCAGGTGATAGTTCTCATTCTCGCCGGGCGTGTCGAGCCAGGCATCCACGTCCAACAGCAGTCCCCACGGCAGGCGGAAGTTGTTGCGCCAGGCGAAGTTGCCCATGGGGTTGTTGAAGTTACGGCGCGTGCCGTCGGGCATGTCCACCATATACCATTGCTGAAGCAGCATCAGCGTGAGTTGGGGCGACCACGGGCCGAAGGTGGGCGAAAGGCTGAGCGTGGCGTAAAGCTTGTCCGAATTGTATTTGTTGACGTAGCTGATGAGCGTAATGGCGGGATTGTCCGCCGAATACGTATTGCCTTGCTGTATGATGGCATCCTTGCCGTGGATGTACTTCACGTTGAAGTAAATCCACTTCCAGGAAGCGTCCAGCGACAGGCGGTTGATGATGGAGGGACGTAGCAGGGGGTTGCCGCTTTCGTACGTATAGCGGTTGGCGTAGGTAATGTTGCTGCGCAGCAGGTAATACGGAGGACGATAGATGCTGCCGGTATAGCTCAGCGAGAGTTGCGTCTTGCCCACGGGCAGGGAGAGAGACAGCGTAGGAAACACGTTGTCGTAGGTTCGGCTCTGCTCGTCCACCCGGACATCGTTTTCATAATAATAATTGGAAGTGATGTGCTCGTAGCGCACACCCGCCGTGGCTTGCAACTGGCCGAAGCTGCGGGCATACTCCAAGAAAGCTGAAGCGGCGTTCTCCTCGATGTTGCTGTAGTCGTTGTCCAAGATGCCTTGGTCGTTGATGTAGGTGTTCGTATGGTTGGTATAAGTGTACTCGCCGCCGAAGGACAGATTGCCTTCCCACAAGGGACGGCTGACGATGAGCTTGGCGGCATAGAGGGTGTTCTCGTCCTTGTTGTAGCTGGTGACGTTCTGTTCCTGCATGGCTTCGCCTACGGTGGTGTAGTGTTCCCACGTGTCCTGGAAAGACTTGCTGTACGCCCACAGGCCGTCGGCATTGAAGTCGATGTTCCAGTCGCCCGCCTGCCCGTTGTAATAGATGTTGAGGGTGTGGCTGGTGGAGGGGTTCCTCTGCCGGTTCCGGCTGATGTTCTCTTCGTAAAGTTCATCGTCTCGGAACACATGCGAATACAAGGGATTGATGTCCCACCAATCCTTGGGCGTGCGGTCGAAGTCGTAACGGACGCCTATGGAGTGATTTTCGTTGAACTGATAATTGAGCGAGAGCATGGCGGAGACGTTATGGGAACCTCCTGTTGTAGAAATAAGGCTCTCCTGCCGCCATGTGTTGTCCAGAAAAGTCTCCGTGGTCAGTGTCTTGTTGTCCTCGCCGGAGAATTTCGAGCCATAGAGCATGCCACTCAGGTCGAAGCCCCCTTTGCGGTAGTTGAAGTTGAACTGGTCCAGCATAGTCCAGCCGTATTGGTAGCGGGTGAGGAAGCGGTTGTTGAAGCCGAAGCCTTCGCCCTGCGGCCGCTTGGTATAGATGCGCACCACCGCCTGCACCTCCGCATCGTAGCGGGCACCAGGATTGCGCACCACTTCCACCCGTTTGATGTTGTCGCTCTCCAGTTGGTCCAGCTCACTGGCGTCGCGCATTTTACGTCCGTTGATGTAGATTTCCGCCTCGCCCGAGCCGAATACGTTCACCGTCCCCTCGTCTGCCGACACGCCGGGCAACTTGTTCAGCAGGTCGTTGCCCGTGCCCGCTTGTTCCAGGATGCTGCCCTGCACGGTGGTGACCTGCGCATCTCCTTTGATACGTACTTTGGGTAAATCGGCCTTCACCACCACCTCGCCCAGCATCTGCGCATCGGGCTGCAACTGGAGGATGCCGAGGTCTTGCCCCGTGCATTCCTTATATAATGTCGTATAACCGATGGAAGAGATGCGGATGAGCCGGTTCCGGCACGCGGCGTTCAGGGTGAACGTGCCGTCATCGCCGCTCACCACGCCCGCCACGAAAGCGGAGTCGGGCAGGGAAAGCAGCACGATGTTGGCATACGGCAGGGGTTGATAGTTCTCGTCGATAAGTTTTCCTGTGAGGGACTGTGCCCGCACAGCAAAGGTTGCCAGCAGGGACAGACAGAGGAATGCGATTCGTTGTTTCATGAGTTCTGTTCGTTAAAGGGTTATTTTGCTCCGCCAGACGGGCCATACCGCCCCATCCGTTGCATTGCGGGAGCAAAATTAAGGCATTCCCCCGGTACGACCGCGCAATACGCCTCTACAGCCGTACAACCCTAAAACAACGATTATCAATCAGATAGAAAGATTCCAGCACGGTTCATCTCTACTTAACCCTTCCGCTTCGCGAAACGTCTGCCTATCACCGGCCAGTGCGACAGCGGCAGGTCGTGCTTCACCACCCAGGCCAGAAACGCCAACAGCAGGACGGTGCGCCACAACAGCCGCAGCCACAGGTTGTCGATGGGCAGGTACGCCCCCGCCGCATACAGCACCGCCGCCAGCAGCACATAGCCGCCGATGGCCTTCAGGTCGTAGCGGATGGGGTATTTCTTCTGTCCCACAAAATAGGACAGCAGCATCGCCACCCCGTAGCCCGCAAATCCGCCCCAGGCGCAAGCCATGTAGCCGTAGCGCGGCACCAACGCCACATTGACCGTCACCAGCACCACGCAACCCGCCAGCGAGAACCAGGCTCCCCAACGCGTCTGGTCAATCAGCTTGTACCAGAAAGAGAGGTTGAAATAGACGCCCATGAAAATCTCGGCCGCCATCACAATGGGCACCACGCGCAGGCCCTCCCAATAGTCGCGTCCGATGAGGTGCTTCAGGATGTCGAGGTAGAACATCACGGCCAGGAAAGCCAACAGGGTGAAGATGATGAAGAACTTCATGGCCTGCGCATAGACCTGCCGGTTGTCCTGGTCGCGGCTCTTGCCGAAGACAAAGGGCTCGTAGGCATAGCGGAAGGCCTGGGTCAGCATGGCCATGATCATGGCTATCTTGCTGGCCGCTCCATAAATACCCAGCTGAACTGTCGCACCGGCCTTGTCCGGATAGACGTAGGGGAAAATGATCTTGTCCGCCACCTGGTTCAGGATGCCCGCCAGACCCAGCACCAGCAGCGGGAGGCAATAGCGCAGCATACGCTTCAGCAGCTCGCGGTCCAACACGTAGGGGAAGCCGCGAAGCTCGGGCACCATGCACACCATCACCGTAGCGGTGCACACCAGGTTGAAGAGGAAGGCATACCCCACCTCGGTTCCGTCCATCCCTACATAATATATAAGGTTAAGCGCAATGTTCAGGAAGATGAAGAGCAGCTTGAGGGCCGCGAACTTCAGCGGACGCTGCCGGTAGCGCAGGTAGGCGAAGGGGATGCTCTGCACGGCGTCCATCGCCACGACCACCATCATCATGCCCACGTACCACGGATGCTCCCCGTAGCCCAGCCATCCGGCCACGCAGGGCAGGAAACCCAACCCCAACGCCAGGAAGACCACCGCACCGGCACCCACGGCCAGCAAGGTGGTAGAATACACCCGCATGGGTTCCTCTCCGCTCTTGTTGGCGAAGCGGAAAAAACCGGTCTCCATGCCGCAGGTCAGCAGCACCAGCACCAGGGCCACCCAGGCATAGATGTTCGTCACCACGCCATAGCCTCCGGACTCCACCGCCATGGCCGTCGTATAAATCGGAACGAGCAGGTAGTTGAGGAAACGGCCCACGATGCTGCTCAGGCCGTAAATGGCGGTGTCTTTCGCCAGACTTTTCAAGTTTGCCATATGAATACACCATTATATTCCATTAAATAGGAACTCATATTTAGTTTATACAATCTATAGAAGCGGATGTGACGGATTATTTTTAGTATCCAGTCACAGTTCCGCACGCGGATATCTCCGCCTTTGGCCGCGGATATCTCCGCCCGTGCCCGCAGATATCCCCGCCCGTGCCTGCGGATATCCCCGCCCGTGCCCTTCCAGACTTCCACTAATTCCGCCAACAGCAAACACTAATCGCTAATCACTAAACACTAATCGCTAAACAAGTCTCCCGTCACTTGGTATCGGCTACGCCCCAGGTGCTTGTACGCCAGGTCAGTCACCTCGCGCCCACGGGGCGTGCGTTTGATGAAGCCCTCCTTGATGAGGAACGGCTCGTAGACTTCCTCGATGGTGCCGGGATCCTCGCCCAAGGCGGTAGCAATGGTGGTCAGACCCACGGGGCCTCCCTTGAACTTGTCGATGATGGTGGTCAGCAGTTTGTTGTCTATCTGGTCCAGGCCGTAGCGGTCGATGTTCAGCGCCTCCAGGGCATAGGTGGCAATCTCCGTGTCGATGCTTCCCGAACCTTTGACCTGCGCAAAGTCTCGCACACGCCTCAGCAAAGCATTGGCGATACGGGGCGTTCCGCGGCTGCGCGAGGCAATCTCCTGCGCCGCCTTCGTCGAGCAAGGCACGTTCAGGATGCCGGCCGAACGGCGCACGATGCCTGCCAGCACCTCGTTGTCATAATACTCCAGATGCAGATTGATGCCGAACCGCGCCCGCAGGGGAGCCGTCAGCAGGCCGCTGCGCGTAGTGGCCCCCACCAGCGTGAAGGGGTTCAGGTCAATCTGTATGCTTCGTGCCGACGGGCCCTTGTCGATCATGATGTCGATACGGTAGTCCTCCATGGCCGAATAGAGATACTCCTCCACCACGGGCGAGAGGCGGTGTATCTCGTCGATGAAGAGCACGTCGTTCGGCTCCAGGCTGGTCAGGATGCCTGCCAGGTCGCCCGGCTTGTCCAGCACGGGGCCGGACGTGATTTTGAAGCCCACGCCCAGTTCGTTGGCAATGATGTTGGAGAGGGTCGTCTTGCCCAGTCCGGGAGGTCCGTGCAGCAGCACGTGGTCCAGCGCCTCGCCCCGCAGGCGGGCCGCCTTGACGAAGATGCGCAGGTTGTCCACCACCTTGTCCTGCCCGCTGAAGTCCTCGAAACGCAGGGGGCGCAACACGTTCTCCATGTCGCGCTCCCGTCCGGTCAAGGGCTGTTGGTTTCGTATGTCGAATGATTCGTCGTCCATGATTCGTCAGTTTGGGTGCAAAATAACGAATTTATTTCCAAAGTTCGTGCAACGGGCGGGAAGTAATTGGTGGAAATGGATACAAAACCGGGTGCAAGGCTTTACACCCTGCACCCGGCAAAACAACCAATCCCAAAGGATAAGTAAGTCGCAAGAATTAAATGATAATTTATCGGTGTGATTCTTTAGACGCAGATGACGCGGATGACGCAGATTCATTTTCTTTATTGATTGATTATCCGTTATCAAAGATTATAGATCAGCGGCATCTGCGTCATCTGCGTCTAAAGAATTAAATTCCTATTTATCGTATAAACTAAATATCAACATCTACTTAGTCAAAATAGTTGGTCTCAGCGGCGTGGCGTGGCACCCATCACGAATTCCAGTTCCGCACCGCCAACAATGTCCTGATGCTCGAAGAAGGGCGTGTCCAGTTCTTTTCCGTTCAACAGGACCTTCTGGACATACTTATTCTCCGGACTATTGTCGCGGACGGTGATGACAAGGTCCTGACCGTTGCCCAAGTGAAGCACGGCACGATCGAACAAGGGCCGCCCAATGGAATAGACCGGACGCCCCGGACACACTTGATAGAAGCCCAGGCTGTTGAGGATGTACCATGCCGACATCTGACCGCAATCCTCATTGCCGGACAATCCGTCCGGACGCGCGCTATAAAGTGTGCGGAGCACCTGGTCCACCACTTCCTGCGTACGCCAAGGCTGGCCTACGTAATTATACAGATGGGCAATGTGATGGCTCGGTTCGTTGCCGTGGGCATACTGGCCTATCAAGCCGGTGATATCGGCCGACACCGTCTCGCCCTCCATGGACGAAGGTGCCGTGAACAGCGAATCCAGCTTGCCGATGAAAGCCTCACGTCCTCCCATCAGGTCCACCAGGCCGTCCACATCGTGGGGCACGAACCAGGTCCATTGCCAGGCGGTACCTTCGCAATAATCGTCATTACGATGGTTGGACGAACGGGGATTGAAGGGGGTGCGCCACTTGCCTTGGCTGTCCAGGCCGCGCATGAAGCGGGTGGAGGGATCGAAATAGGTCTTGTAACCTTCGGCAAAGGTGGCATACTTGGCGCGGACAGACTCGTCGCCCAAGGCCCCGGCCAACTGGGAGATACACCAGTCATCGTAAGCATACTCCAGGGCTTTGGCCACGGCCTCATTGTCCTTGTCACAAGGGATATAACCGATTTTATTCTTCCAGTACTTGGCGGCAGGCATCAGGAAAGGCACCATCCAGCGCACCGTGTGGATGCCCGTGGTGTCATACTCCGCCGTGCGCAGGCAGGCCCGATAAGCTTCCTCCACGTCGAAGTCGCGCTGTCCCTTCGCATAGGAATCAGCAATGAGCGAAGCGGCATGATAGCCAATCATCGTCCCCGTATAGTTGGCCGCCAATTCCCATTTGGGGAAGACGCCCCCCTCCCGGTGCTTGAGCAGCAGGGAACGGATGAAAGCCTGATTCTGCGCAGGACGGATGAGGGTCATCAACGGATGGAACGCCCGGAAGGTATCCCACAAAGAGAAAGCCGTATAGACCGGATCGGACACATCGCCCGTATGGATACGACCGTCCATGCCGCGATGGCGGCCGTCCGCATCCGTGAAGAGATAAGGCTGTATCCCGGTGTGATAGAGTGCAGTATAGAAAATAGTGCGGCTGTCTGCATCGTCCGTCTCAATGTCTATCCGGGACAAGTAATCATTCCAAGCCCGACGGGCTGCCTGGCGCACGCCGTCGAAGTCCCAGTCCGGAAGGTCCGTCTCCACATTTCGCCGGGCACCCTCCATGTCGACGGCAGAGACGCCCACCTTGACCAGCACTTGCTCGCCGCGGGCAGTAGGAAACTGCAACAAAGCCTTGCACACCGGCTGACGGGGACCACCCTCGGGCGGGACGACCGAATCGGTCAGCAAGGTGCAGGTGAACGGCTTGGAGAAACGGGCGTAGAACGCAATGTACTGGTCGGGCAACCAATAGGCCGTGCGTTTGTGTCCGCGTATCTCGGTGTCGCTCACCACCTCAATCACCATGTCGCGGTTGAGCTGATGCTGAATGCTATAATCCAGGTCCAGTATGAAGCCCGCCTCTTCGGTTTCGGGGAAGGTGTAGCGGTGAATGGCCGCACGTGCCGTGGAGGTCAGTTCGGCCTGCACCCCGTAACGGTCCAGGAAGACGGAGTAATAGCCCGGCTCGGCCACCTCGCGCTCGTGGGAGAAGGAGGAGCACCAGGGCAATTGCTGGCTTTTGGGAGAAACCGGACGGACATCCTGAGGCCCCACGGTGGGCATCAGCAACACGTCGCCATAGTCCGCACAACCCGTACCACTGAGGTGGGTATGGGAAAAGCCGTTGATGGTGCTGTCCGCATAATAATAACCGGAGCAGGCATCCCACTCGTCTATACGTGTATCGGGACTGGGCTGAATCATGCCGTTGGGAACCACCGCACCGGGATAGGTATGTCCATGACCGCCCGTACCGATGAAGGGATCAACGTAGGAAGCATAATCCTGTGGGGCGGACACACAGGCTCCGGCCAGCAGCAGGCACAACAGACTGCCGGGCAGGAGGGAATGGAAAGATTTGTTCTGTGGCATCATATAAGTGTATAAAATTAAGTCAAGGGAGTCAGAAGGAGTTAGACGGAGTTATCGCTTCGCTTGGGGGAGTTAAAGGCCAATACCAGATTAGCATTGCTGATGCCGGAAATCGCCGGACCAACTATTGGCCTATAATTCCCTCTAACTCCTTATAACTTCCTCCTATTCCTCAAAGATAAATTATCATTTAATTCTGATTACTTACTTAAACTCAAAAACTCATAAACTCAAAACTCCTCCTCATCCGAAAACGAATACGGTCTGTCTTCCCGGGCCGTACCGCGCTGCAGGTTGGGCTTATCGCTCATCGTGAAAGTCAGCTTGCCCCCCTGTAACAGGTCGGTATGGCGCAGGTAGTTTCTGGTAGAAGGCGTACCGTTCTGTAGGAGCGCCTCCACGTAGGGTCTCCCCTCTCCGTTCTCCGGCGCCTCGATCAGCAGCGAACGCCCGTTCTCGAAATGCAAGGTCGCCTTCCTGAACAAGGGAGCGCCCAAGGCATATTCGTCCGTGCCCGGACAAACCGGATAGAATCCCAAGGCAGAAAATACGTACCACGCGGAAGTCTGTCCGTTATCTTCGTCTCCGCAATAACCGTCGGGCATAGGACTGTACATCCGGTCCATCACCTGACGCAGCCAGTATTGGGCTTTCCAGGGCTGGCCTGCATAGTCATACAGGTAAATGGCATGTTGCACAGGCTGGTTACCATGTGCATAATTGCCCATGTTCATCACGGTCATCTCGCGTATCTCGTGAATCACCTGCCCGTAATAACTGTCATCAAACAAGGGCGGCACCGTGAACACGGAATCCAGCATCTGCACGAAAGCCTCCTCACCGCCCATCAGGTCTATCAGCCCTTGCGGGTCGTGGAAGACGGACCAGGTATAATGCCAGCTGTTCCCTTCCGTAAAGGCATCGCCCCACTTCAGCGGGGAGAAAGGCGCCTGGAAGGTCCCGTCTTCATTCCGTCCGCGCATCAGGCGGCTTTCCTTGTCGAACACATTCCTGTAGTTCAACGCACGCTTCGCGAAAAGTTCCTGCTCCTTCTTCGGGCGGTTCAAGGCTTTGGCCATCTGAAGAATGCACCAGTCATCATACGCATACTCCAACGTGCGGGCCACATTCTCGTTGATGCCCACATCATAAGGGATATAGCCCAGCGTGTTGTAATATTCATGGCCCCAGCGGCCTGTGGAGGAAACCTCGGGATGTACATTCTTTGTCCCGTGCAACAAGCCTTCGTACAGGGTCTCCACATCGTCCACGCGCACTCCCTTCAACCAGGCATCGGCCAATACGGAAGCGGAATTATTGCCCACCATGCACCCCCGGTGCCCCGGACTGGCCCATTCGGGGAAGAATCCGCTCTCCTTGTAGGCATTGACCAACCCCTCCTGAATCTGCCGGTTCACCGAGGGATACATCAGATTGAGCAACGGGAACAGGCTGCGGAACGTATCCCAAAAGCCCGTATCGGTATACATATAGCCGGGCAAGACCTGCCCGTTATAAGGACTGTAATGCACGGCCCGCCCCTCCGCGTCCCATTCGTGGAAAGCACGGGGGAAGAGCAACGAACGATACAGGCAGGAATAGAACGTGCGGTACTGGTCGAGCGTGCCGCCTTCCACCTCTATCCTGCCCAGAACTTTGTTCCAGGCTTCGCGCCCTTCAGCCGCCAGCTCGTCGAAAGAATGGCGGCCCAGCTCCTGCAGATTGCGCTCGGCCTGCTCCCAGCTGATGAAAGACGAGGCCACCCGGGCATGGACCACCTCGCCCCTGCGGGTGCGGAAACCGATGAGGGCTCCCGCGTGGCCGGCCTGCTGCTCCAGTTTTCCTTCCGTCAGCACGCTGTCTGCCACGGTAGCCCGGTAGGTGAAAGGCTTGTCAAATTCCACCACAAAATAATTCCTGAAATTGTCCGGCACCCCGCCGCTATTGCGCGTACTATACCCCACGATACGGTTCCGCTCCGGCTCAATCCGGACATACGAACCACGGTCGAACGCATCGACCGCCACGTAGGCATGTTCACTTTCGGGGAAAGTAAAGCGGAACAGCACGGCCCGCTCCGTAGGCGTGAACTCGGTGAGCACGTCATAGTCTGCCAGATAGACCTTGTAATAATAAGGCCGGGCCACCTCACCCTTGTGGGAGAACCAACTGGCGCGTTTCTCCTCGTCAAACTCCGGACGGCCTACCATCGGCATCAGGGAGAACTGCCCATAGTCATTAATCCACGGACTGGGCTGGTGGGTCTGCTTGAATCCTCTGATTTTATGGGCTGTATAGACATATTGCCACCCGTCTCCCATCTTCCCGGTCTGGGGCGTCCAGAAATTCATGCCCCAGGGGCGGGCTATGGCAGGATATGTATTCCCCGCCGACAATGCAAAACTGGACAAGGTGCCCATCAAGGGATTGACATACTGCGTCAGGTCACGGGCCTGCACTTGCAGCATCCCTGCCAACACGAGCATCCATACCATCCATTTCTTCTTCATAAGCAATAAATTATATAAGTGTAGATGTTCAAATTTAGCTTATATGATAGGAGTTAAGAAGTTAAGGAGTTATCACTCCGAACCCCTTCCGGCTCCCCCGTTCTCGGGGGAGAGCAACGCTCCGTTAGGAGTTAAGCCGATAATAAGCCAATGAACCATATACACAGAAGGTATTGGCTTAACTTCTTAACTCCTTAACTCCTCAAAAGATAGTGCCATTTAATTCTGACTACTTACTTAGTTATTCTGCCGCCATCTCCAGTTCAAGCACGCCTCCGGACATGATCTGTTCGTGCGTGATATAAGTCTCGGCATAAGGTGCTCCGTTGAATTGGACCGACTTGACCAGGCAATTCTCACGGCTCACCCCATTGGCCCGCACCGTAAAGGTCTTCCCGTTGGCCAGGTGGAGCTTCACCTCCGGAAACAAGGGTGTACCCATCTCATACCGCCCACTCACCGGATCCACGGGATAAAAACCCATCGCGCTGAACACATACCAGGCCGACATCTGCCCGCAGTCCTCATTGCCGCACAATCCGGCCGGCGTATTCAGGTAAAGCTCGTGCATGACCCGCGCGGCATACCGTTGTGTCTTCTCCGGCTGCCCCACCGCATTGAACAGGTAGATGACGTGATGGCTCGGCTCATTGCCGTGGGCATACTGCCCGATCATGCCCGTGCTGAAGATGGGCAGTTCGTCATCTGCTCCCGGATGATACGTGAACATGCTGTCCAGTTTCTGCGCGAAGCGTTCCTTGCCGCCCGCCAGTTCCATCAGCCCCTCTACATCGTGCTGTACCGACCAGAAATACTGCCAACCATTGCTCTCGCAGATATGCGGCATATAATCATCCGGGCTGAAAGGCTCCACGAAATTCCCCCGGTCATCCCTAGGCTGCATGAATCCTGTACGGGGATTATACACATTCCTATAGTTCTGCGAACGCTTGTAGAATTCCTCCGCTACGTCCGTCCGGCCCATCTTCTCGGCCATGCGGGCGATGCAATAATCATCGTAAGCATATTCCAAGGTCTTGGAGAGCGACCAATCATCCGCATTATACGGGTCCTTCAGATTACAAGGGACATAGCCCAGCTTCTTGTACGCGCCGATGCCGCGATAGTCATCCAGATTGGCCGTAGCCACGCAAGCCTCCAGCGCCTTCTCCGCATCAAAGTCCCCGATACCTTTCAGATAGGCATCAGCAATGACCGCCACGGCATGGTAACCAATCATCATGTCCGTCTCGCTGGCCCACATGTTCCACACCGGCAAACGCCCGTTCTGCTCGTAGAAGGCAAGGAGGGACTTCACCATGTCGTTCACCCGCTCCGGCGCCACGTAGGTATAGAGCGGATGGGCGGCACGGTAGGTATCCCACAAGGAGAAGGTGCTGTAGTTATGCCATCCCTCTGCCCGGTGCACCTGCCGGTCGGGACCATAATACGCCCCATCCACATCGTCGTACAAGGTAGGTGCCAGCATCGAGTGATAGAGGGCCGTATAGAACTTCACCTTCTCGTCCCGGTCCTCACACCGGATTTCTATCTTGCCCAGCTGCTCGTCCCACACCTTCCGGGCTGAAGCCAGACACTTGTCGAAGTCATCATCCGGCACTTCCGCCGCCAGGTTGCGCATGGCTCCTTCCATGCTGACACCCGACAAGGCCGTGCTGACCACCAGCTGCTCTCCCTCTTCTGTCTGGAAATCGAAGCGAGCCACCACCGACGTGCCTGTCTGCCGGCCTTTGCGCAGGATGGCTGCCGTGTCCAGCTTCATCGCATCAAACGGACGCGAGAAACGGGTGCAGAAAAAGACGCGCTGTCCCCTCGCCCATCCTTCGGAGAAACGATAGCCACGTATGGTGACGGAATCCACCTGCTCGATGTGCGCATCCTCCGTAGCATCCCAGTTCATTGCCTTCCGCAAGTTCAGGAACACCGCCGCATCGGCCTTGGGGAAAGTATAACGCTGCACCCCGCAACGCGGAGTGGCCGTCAGTTCCACCCGGATGTCATAGTCGGACAGACGCACCCGGTAATATCCTGCCGAAGCAGCCTCCTCGCTGTGCGAGAATTTGGAATGGATGCCCAGCGAGCCATCGGCTTCCCGGTAAGGCAAGGTGACGGGCATGAACGAGATGTCATACAGATCGCCGGCTCCCGTCCCCGACAGATGGGTATGGCTGAACCCGGCTATGGTGCTGTCCGGCCAGAAATAACCGGCTATGCGGTCCCAGCCCGGCAAGCCGTTGTCCGGGCTGAGCTGCACCATGCCGAAAGGCACCTGTGCTCCCGGATACGTGTTTCCCGTGAAATCCGTACCGATAAAAGGATTGACACAATCCGCCAGGCTCTCGGCCCGGTCTTCCGTCCCTGCCGGCGCACAAGCCGTCCCTGCATACAGGAAGGAGGATAAAATCAAAAACTGACCAAACAATTTATTCAATCGCATAATGATATGGGGGTTAACATACAATGTCATAACAGTTGTGGCTCCCAAAGCGCTTACATCTTTTTCCGCTTCATTGTACCGCTTTTGCCGGATACCGCACAAATGTAGTAATAAAACTTTTTCCATCCCACAAAAATGGTATGGATTTCGTCAATCCTGCAGAAATCACTACTTTTGCAACTGTGAAACCATTCAAGAGGAAACCCTATGGACAGACGTTACCCGATAGGCATACAAACCTTTGAAACCGTCCGCAAAGAAGGCTATTGCTATGTGGACAAGACCGCATTGGTCCATCAACTGGTCCAAAACGGCAAATACTATTTCCTCAGCCGACCCCGGCGCTTCGGAAAGAGTCTGCTGATTTCCACCCTGGAAGCCTATTTTCAGGGAAAGAAGGAGTTGTTCGACGGACTGGCCCTGGAACATCTGGAACGGGAATGGACGGAATATCCCGTGTTGCATCTGGACCTGAATGCTCAGAAATACGACTCTCCCCAAGCCCTGGAAGACGTACTGAACTATTCCTTGAGCCAATGGGAAGCCATCTATGGGACTAATCCGGCAGAGAAGAGCCCCTCCCTCCGCTTTCAAGGCATTATCCAAAGAGCAGCCGAACGATGTGGGCGGAACGTCGTGGTCCTGGTAGACGAATACGACAAACCCCTGCTGCAGGCTCTCGGCAACGAACCCTTGCTGACGGCCTACCGGCAACAACTGAAGGCCTTCTACGGCGTGCTCAAGAGCAAGGATGCCTACCTGCGCTTCGCCCTGCTGACCGGAGTGACGAAATTCAGCAAGGTCAGCGTATTCAGCGACCTCAACAACCTGCAGGACATCTCCATGTCGCCACGATTTGCCACGCTTTGCGGCATCACCGAGCAAGAACTGTATGACGTGTTCGAGGAAGACATCCGCCTCCTGGGCGAACACAACGGCATGAGCGAGGAAGAAACCAGGAAAGCCTTGAAGGATTCGTATGACGGCTACCACTTCACCGCCAATTGCCCCGACCTCTACAACCCGTTCAGCCTGCTCAACGCCTTTTCCAGCAAAGAGCTGGGCAGCTATTGGTTCGAGACCGGCACACCGACCTTCCTCATCCAACTGCTGAAGCAAGGACACTATAACCTCTATAACCTCTACCACGAACAGGTGTCCAAGGACATGCTGGGAGACATAGACAACGTGGGAGGCAACCCCCTGCCCATGCTCTACCAAAGCGGCTACCTCACCCTCAAAGGGTATGACCGGGAATTCGGCACTTATACGCTCGGATTCCCCAACCGGGAAGTGGCGGAAGGATTCAACCGCCACCTCCTGCTGGGGTATGCAAAGGTGCCTTCGGGAAACCCCACTTTCCAAATCCAGAACTTTGTCCTCGAAGTACGACGGGGCGATACGGACGCTTTCCTGCAACGGCTGCAAAGTTTCTTTGCCGACACGCCCTACGAACTGGCACGCGACCTGGAGCTGCACTACCAGAACGTGCTGTTCATCGTCTTCAAACTGCTGGGATTTTACGTGCAGGTGGAATACCACACCTCCCGGGGCCGCATTGACCTCGTGCTGAAAACCGCGGACTACATCTACGTGATGGAGTTCAAACTGGAAGGCACGGCGGAAGAAGCCCTGCAACAGATTGAGGACAAACACTACGCACTGCCCTTCGCTACGGATCAACGCCGGGTGTACAAGGTAGGCGTGAATTTCAGTAAAGACAAGAGGAATATCGAGAAATGGCTGGTGAAAGAAGCATAAGTAGTGAAGAAAAGGAGTGAAGAAGTTAAGAAGTTAAGGAGTTATCACTCCGCCCCCCTCCGGCTTCCCCGTTCTCGGGGGAGAGCAACGCTCCGTTAGGAGTTAAGCCGATAGTAAGTCAAAAGACCGTAAGTAGATGTTGACATTTAGTTTATACGATAAATAGGAATTTAATTCTTTAGACGCAGATGACGCAGATGCCGCTGATCTATAATCTTTGATAACGGATAATCAGTCAATAAAGAAAATGAATCTGCGTCATCCGCGTCATCTGCGTCTA
>DWZE01000102.1 GCA_019118325.1 Candidatus Bacteroides intestinavium | reverse complement strand
CATGGCGGACTTCATGAAAGAAAGCCGTGCCGTGCATTTTGAAGGATTGGGCTGGTTCCGCTACACCACCGTTTCGGCAGGCAACGGCGTTGCCACGAAAGAGGAAGTGAGCAGCGACCAGATTACCGGCCTGCGTGTGCAGTTCACGCCCGACCGTACCCGCAACATGAGCGGCGGCTACACCCGCGCCCTCATTGCCGATGAAGGCATCACCTTTATGGAATGGCTGGGCAAGGAAAGCGACGAGACGCAGGTGCCGGAGGATGAGGAAGAGGAAGCAGGTAATGAAGGTTCCTTCGGATAAAGTCCATGAACCGCGCATAATCAGATTTCCCGCAACGATGTGTCCCTGCGTTGCGGGATTTTTTGTGCACAATTACTCCCTACGAATGGCTGTGCGCGAAAGGACTGGACTGATGTTATTCGGACGTTTTCAGACGTTTTCTGTATATCGCTTCTTGTCTTCTTCTGTAATCTCACGAATCACCCGGCAGGGATTTCCCGCAGCCAGTACCCGTGGCGGAATATCCCGGTTCACCACGCTGCCCGCACCGATAACCGCACCTTGGCCTATCGTCACGCCCGGCAGCACACTGACACCGGCTCCTATCCATACGTCATCGCCTACCGTGATGGGGCGTGCATATTCCAGTCCCTGGTTCCTGCGTTCTGCATCCAGCGGATGCCCTGCCGTATAAAAGCCGCAGTTCGGAGCCACGAACACATTGTCGCCGAACTTCACCGGGGCTTCGTCGAGGATGACACAGTTCATGTTGGCGAAGAAATTCTCACCTACTTCGATGTGATACCCGTAATCGCAGAAGAAAGGAGAGACAATCGTGCAGTTGCCCTTCACTTTACCCAATATGCGCCTTACCAGCGCATCCCGTTCTTCCACTTTGGAGGGGCGTAGCTGATTCAGTTCGTAAGTCAGATCGGCACATGCCGCACGTTCCGCCAACAGTTCTTTGTCATAGTTGGCGTCGTACAACTTGCCGGCTTTCATTTTCATTTTTTCTGTTTCCATGTTTGCTTGATTTATATCCGGGGCAAAGATAACTCAAAAAAGCGAAATACCGAGCAAATTACAGAAATGTGATTGAAAGTTAATGATTTATGGGACTTTGGCGATTTGAGTGAGTGCCAACTGAAATCGGGGAAAAGCCAACTTGAACCGGAATTGCGTTACCAGCTCGTTACCTGAAATCAGAATGGAAAATCCACAGTGCGTTGACCCCGTGTGTCAGACATCACTGTCCCTCCCGATCATTTAGCCATTGACCCTCTTGTCCAAACTAAGAATAACCCCTGTCGGTTATATATCCAGACAGAGGATTTTGTATTTTCGTCCACCGTTCTGGCCGATGTCTAAAACTGTTAACTGGAGTTTCAAATTTAGAATATTTCAATGAAAATGTAACAAAAAAAGTTTTGAGGATTTCTGTATATCGCAGAAATTGAGTAAATTAGTAGCGACCAAACAACTAATTAGGGTATTCAGTAAATACAATACTTCGGTAAAAATTCACCGAAGTATTGAAAATATAGAAACGCCTTTCCATATAGTTGTGAACACCGTTATGGAGCTCGCTGGTCTTTTGTTGTGTCAATCAAACGAATAATTAACCATGAGGCTGAATTATTGTTAGCCTCGTAATTGAATATTTGCGAATGAAACTCCATGTGTTCAATCCCGATGCTGATATGGCTTTGGCCGATGGTAAAGAAAACTACATCGCGCCGGCCTCGGCCCGTCTGATGGCCCGTGACCTGGCCTTGCTGCCTTTGTGGTATGCCGGGGTGGGGGATGGGGTATTGGCTCCTTCGGCCTATAATGAGGCATTCTTGCAACGGATGTCTGACCTTTGCGGATTAGACGTGAGGTTGGTGACGGAACCCGAAATAACCGATTATGCCGATGCCTGGCCCTTTCCGTGGGGGTGGAGTCCTTCGCTTCGGAGGTATCTGTTGCAGAGAGGCGTTTCTCCCGACCGTCTTCCTCCGGTGTCTATGTGGCAATCCTATCGCCGGATGGCCTCGCGGGAGCGGGTGGCAGATTTGCTGGAGGTTTTTCGGGAGATGGCTGCTTGTTGCGGCGAGAGTCATAACCTGAGAGGCTTGGCTGAATGCCGTGCGTATGTGGAAAGACTGGGCCGTTCGGTGCTGAAAGCACCTTGGTCGGGCAGCGGGAAGGGACTGTGTTGGTGCGAGGAGCGTTTTACGGAGGCTATAGCCGGATGGTGTGCCCGGGTGTTGCGTGAGCAGGGATGTGTGGTGGCTTCGCCCGTTTATGACAAGGTGGCGGACTTTGCCATGGAGTTTTTCTCCGACGGACATGGGGGAATCTTGTTTCAAGGCTATTCTTTGTTTCGTACGAACAAGCGGGGAGCCTATCTGGGTAATGCGTTGTTGTCGGACGGACAGGCTGCAGGGTGCTTGAACCGTTTTTTCCCCTTGGAGACATTGTTTCGCACAGGCGAGGTCCTCAAGGCACTTTTATCCCGTCATTTCTTTGCGTATGCCGGGCCTTTGGGCGTGGACATGATGGTTTGCCGCTCGGGGGAGGGATTCCTTTTGCATCCCTGCGTGGAGATAAACCTGCGGATGAACATGGGTATCCTGGCCGCTCATCTGCAACGCCGTTTGCTGGCTCCGGGGACGATTGGGAGTTTCTCTGTCGAGTGTTATCCCTCTCCTGAAGCCTTGTATGCCCGTCATGCCGAAGATGAAGCCCGCTTTCCGGCGGTGGTGTCCGGAGGGCGTCTGGTGTCCGGGTATTTTCCTCTTGTACCTCTGACCCCTTCCGCCCGTTACCGGGCATTTGTCATGGCTGCTCCTGACACGGGTCGCTCTCGTTGCCATACCGGTCTATGGCCGTGACGGCAAAATATTTATGCGTCTCCCAGGGGAGGAGGGGAGTGTGGATATACGTGGTGTCCCTTACACTTTGGGCTATGATGTTTTGGGGCCGGGTGGTGTCTACCGGATAGGTGTCCGAAGCATAGATGATATACATCGGGGCATTCACCGGGTCATTGTCTGCCGAGGCTTCCCAGGTCAGGCAGGTAGCGCCTTCTTGGGTTGGCGTCTTATGGAGTCCGGCAGGAGCCGTGGGGGCTTCCGCATCCAACCAAGGCATGGCGGGTTGCAAGGCCGGGCTGGTATAATATTTCTCGGTCAAAGTCTCATACAATCCTTGTGTATCCATGTCCAAAAGGAAGGCGGCCCGATAGTGGGCTTCACCGGACATTCCTTCTGCGCGGATGAAGTTGATTTGCCGCTCCACCTCGTCCAGGTCCCAATTGCCTTCGCTGGGGTGCAGGAAGTAGATGCCCAGTCCGGGAATCACCTGCCGCCCGTTGCTTTGTTCTTGCCAGTCGAGGGCAAAAGGATAGAACTGGTTGCCCCGGAAATACATCATCGGATAGATTTGGTCTTGTATGCCCTCGCCCAGCCAGCCTTGTACGTCTTGATAAACTGCGTCGTAGGCATTCCAGCCCCGTGAGGGATAGCGGCTGGTGTCGCGATATTTGCCCACAGGGCAGGTACTGACTTTTACCCAGGGCTTCAGCGCTTTCACCTCTTTATATATATAACGCAGGATTTCCGTCAAGTTATCGCGCCTCCATTGGGCAAGATCCCGCCCTTTGGACCTGCGGCGATAGTCGTAGGAGTCAGGGAAGCGGCGTGCCTTGTCGGGATAACGCAGGAAGTCGAAGTGTACGCCATCCACGTCATAGCGTTGCACTACCTCGCGCACCAGGCTCATCAGGTATTCCTTGGTTTTGGGATTGCCGGCATTGAGGTAGTAGTGCCGTCGGTAGTTGACGCAAAGGGCCGGGTGTTTTTTCGTGACAGATTGCTTGCCAAGTGCAATCACATGCTTGCGGCTTCCCAAAGGGAGGGTTACCATCCAGGCGTGGCATTCCATACCTCGTTTATGACATTCCTCCACGGCAAAAGCCAAGGGGTCATAGCCGGGATCTCCGTCCACCTGGCCGGTGAGGACAGCGTTCATCGGTTCGATGTCCGACCGGTAGAGCACGTCGCCCCGCGTGCGTGCTTGAAAAAGAATAGTATTGAAGTGGGCGGCTTTCAGCTTGTCCAGCATTTCGATTAACTCTGCCTTCTGGCGTTCCCGGCTGGCTGCCGAAGTGGCCTTTGTGCGTGGCCAGTCCAAGCCATAGGCCGTGGTGATCCACGCGGCTCGTACTTCCTGTTTCGGTTGTGCAGATGCCGGAATCATCCATGCGGACAAGAGGCACAGCAGGAGTGTTATGGCTTGAATTTTGCTATGATTCGTCTTCATTTGCATCAATTTTTGCGCGAAGATACGCAAAACACTTGATAAATTTGTGCAAATCACGGGGAAACTGCTACATTTGCACGCATTAACCAAATATAGATACAATGATAACATTTACCCTTTGTCTGCTGGCGCTCATTGCCGGCTATTTCCTGTACGGACGGGTTGTAGAGCGTATCTTCGGGCCTGACGACCGCAAGACGCCTGCGCTGACTCGGACCGACGGGGTGGACTACATCCCTATGTCCACTTGGAAAATCTTCATGATCCAGTTCCTTAATATTGCCGGGCTGGGTCCCATCTTCGGAGCCATCATGGGGGCCAAATTCGGAACAGCCTCTTATTTGTGGATTGTGCTGGGAAGTATCTTTGCCGGGGCTGTCCATGATTATTTGTCGGGTATGCTTTCCATGCGGCACGATGGCGAGAGCCTTCCCGAACTCATAGGCCGTTACCTGGGTGTGACCACCAAGCAGGTGATGCGTGTGTTTTCGGTGATTCTGATGGTACTGGTCGGTTCCGTCTTTGTGGCAGGTCCGGCCGGTCTGCTGGCCAATCTGACGCCGGAAGTCTTGGATACCACATTTTGGATTGTGGTGGTGTTCCTTTATTATGTGCTGGCCACGATGTTGCCCATAGACAAGATTATAGGCAAGATTTATCCTCTCTTCGCTTTGGCCCTGCTGTTCATGGCGGTAGGCATATTGGTGATGCTTTATGTCAATCATCCCGCCCTGCCCGAGTTGTGGGACGGCTTGCAAAATACTCATCCCGACGCTTCCCATCTCCCGATTTTCCCCATTATGTTTGTCAGCATTGCTTGTGGAGCCATCAGTGGCTTCCATGCCACGCAGAGTCCGTTGATGGCCCGTTGTATGAAGAGTGAACGTCATGGACGTCCGGTCTTCTACGGCGCAATGATTACCGAGGGTATCGTGGCCCTTATCTGGGCGGCTGCCGCTACGTATTTTTTCCATGAGAACGGAATGGAGGAGACGAATGCGGCCGTCATTGTAGATGCCGTGACCAAGGATTGGCTGGGCACGGTGGGGGGCGTCCTGGCCGTATTGGGTGTGATAGCTGCTCCCATAACCAGTGGGGATACGGCCTTTCGTTCGGCACGTCTCATTGTGGCTGATTTCCTGGGGCTGGAGCAAAAGTCCATCCGTAAACGCCTGTATATTTGCGTGCCCATGTTCTTGGCAGCCATAGGCTTGCTGCTTTACAGCCTGCGCGACGCCCAAGGTTTTGACATGATTTGGCGTTACTTCGCCTGGTCCAACCAGACTTTGTCCGTCTTCACTCTGTGGGCCGTGACGGTTTACCTGGTACGTGTCAGGAGAGGGCGTTATTTCTATCTCACCTTCATTCCCGCCATGTTCATGACTGCTGTCTGCACCACTTATATTTGTGTGGCTCCCGAAGGTTTCGGCCTGTCGGCGGGATGGTCTCCCTACATTGCTCTTGTGGCGCTGGTGGTGGCGGCTGTATGGTTCGGAATCTGGTATTCGAAGAAAGACAAATGATAATTTAGCGGTAGGAGGTGCCGCAAGCATCCGGCATCTTCTTCCATAAATTCCCTTTTCGCATGATATGTTTCATTCAAATAGATTTATTATGAAGAAGTTAGTTTTATTGTTTTGCTTGCTGGTCAGTGTCGCATCTGCCCATGCACAGTTCGAGAAAGGAAAATGGGTAGTCAATCCGTCGCTTACGGGTTTGGGGCTGTCTTACGACACGGGGCTTGACAAGGCCTCCTTTGGTCTGGATGTGAATGGCGGCGCCTTCGTGGCGGACAATCTGGCCTTATTGATTCGCGGTGGCCTTGCCTGGAATGAAGGCGGTGCTGATACAGATGTGTATTCGTTGGGTGTCGGTGGCCGTTACTATTTCAGCCAGGTAGGCATTTACCTGGGTGCCAATGTCAATGTGGACCGTTGGGACTGGGGCGAGCATTCGAGTGATACCAAATTTTCGTTCGGCATGGAAGCCGGTTATGCCTTCTTCCTTTCGAAAACGGTGGCTCTGGAGCCTGCCGTGTATTGGAATATCAATGGCGACCGTTCCAAAATCGGATTGAAATTGGGATTCGCACTTTATTTCTGAACCGAGCCGATTTGAACCACGGCATTATTACGCTTATTTTGCCGCAAAAGTTAGGAAAATCCCTTGCTTTTGCGGCAATTTCTGTTTTATGAATATCCGCCGATTGCCAACGCAGAGCATGGGAAGCCTATATGAGCAAGCTCCTATGGCCAAGTATCATTGGATATTTTGCCATTTATCCTTGGATATTTTGCCATTTATCCTTGCTTCTATGCCGGTTGAAGCATGGCATCCTTGTAAAAGCATCATTGGTATGCGGACATTCCCGTTTTATTTGTATGGATTTTTTGTATTGCGGATGGCTTTTTGAGCCGGCAAAATTCGATGGTTCACCACTTCCGAAAAAACACTGAACAATTTCTGCCGTAACACTTCGCAATTTCTTGAGAAATACTTCACAGTTTCGGAAGAAATTGTTCAGTGTTTTTTTGAGGATGTTTGATAAAATGTAATAAGTTGATTATCAATCTGCTGCATTAAGAAGAATGCTTACAAAAATAAATTTCGTAACAACTTTTCATCTAAAAGAGGAATGTCTTATTCAGAATAGGATATCAAGAATTTTCAGTATCCACCACGACTAAAATGCACAAAATCATCCCGCGCAAAGTATAGTTACTAATACCCTTTTCTTACAGGCTTACCCCATATTCGTGCTTAACCTCGTCCATCACAAAGACGCTTTCCAACGAACCCAGGTGCTCAATGGTTCCCAGTACGTTCAGCACGAACTGCTGGTAATATTTCATATCCGGTGCATGAATCTTGAGCAGATAGTCAAAGCTGCCGGAGATGTTATAGCATTCGGTCACTTCCGGGATTTCACGGATGATTTGTGCGAACTCCTGCGCTATTTCCCGGTTGAGCCGTGCCATCTTGACGTGACAGAAGATAACGAATCCCTTGCCAAGTTTCTCCGCATCGAGCACGGCGATATATCTCTTGATGTATCCGTTGGCCTCCAGCCGTTTGAGGCGTTCGAATACGGGTGTGGAAGACAAGCTGACACGGGCTGCAAGCTCCTTCATGGTCAGTCGGGCATTCTCCTGCAAAGTACGGAGAATCTGCAAATCGGTTTTGTCTAATGTATCCATTGCCGAAGAATATTATTCTGCCACGGGTATAAAACGAGTGGCTTTACTATAGGTTTCATCTAAAATAGGTGGCAAATTTAGGCATATTATCTAAACTTTCGATATGTCTTGTGTGATTTATCTGCATTTTATTCCTTTGCATGGAACAAATAGTTATGAATTATGGATAACAAAAAACTTCATTTTGAGACATTACAGTTGCACGCAGGTCAGGAGCAACCTGACCCGGCAACCGGTGCACGTGCCGTGCCCATTTACCAGACCGCTTCGTATGTCTTCCGTGATGCACAGCATGCGGCCGACCGTTTTGCTCTGCGCGATGCAGGAAATATCTACGCTCGTCTTACCAATGACACACAGGCTGTGCTCGAAACCCGTATGGCAGCCTTGGAAGGCGGCGTAGCTGCGTTGGCCGTGGCATCCGGTGCTGCGGCGATAACCTAT
>DWZE01000101.1 GCA_019118325.1 Candidatus Bacteroides intestinavium | reverse complement strand
CAAGAATTTATGATTATAAGCGGAAAAGAGTTGTCGGCCAAGCTCAAGGCCGAGATGGCGGAGCGCGTGGCGACGTTCCCCGCCGAGGACCAGGACTTCGTGCTCTCCTCGCACGAGGGCGAGGAATTCATCTACGTCCTCCGGGGCCGCATGGAGATCAGCTACGGCAAGAACACCTACCTGCTGGAGGAGGGCGACAGCATCTACTACGACTCCATCGTGCCCCACCACGTGCATGGCTACCAGGGAGAAGCCGCACAGATACTGGCCGTGGTCTACACGCCGGCCTGACGCACCGGCACGGACTTCAACATACATACAACAACCTCCAAACAAGAACCACACTATGGCAGTAAAAATAGCTTTCTTCGACGCGAAGGACTACGACCGCGAATCGTTCAACCGCGAGAACCAAACGAGAGACTACGACATACATTATTATAAAGACCGTCTCTCCGCCCATACGGCCGAACTGGCCCGGGGCAAGGAGGTGGCATGTATCTTTGTCAATGCCGAATGCGACGCGCATGTAATCGGTCTGCTGAAGGAATACGGCGTGAAGCTCATCGCTTTGCGTTGCGCCGGCTTCAACAATGTAGACGTGCAGGCAGCCAAAGACGCAGGGATACGAGTAGTACGAGTCCCCGCTTATTCGCCACATGCCGTGGCCGAGTACGCCGTCACGCTGATGCTCTGCCTCAACCGCAAAGTCTACCGTTCGGTGTATCGCACGCGCGAGGGCAACTTTAAACTGAAAGGACTGATGGGATTCGACATGTACGGAAAAACCGCCGGCATCGTGGGAATGGGAAAGATTGCCAAAGAACTTATCAAGATTCTGCGCGGGTTTGGCATGAACATCCTGGCCTACGACCCCTTCCCCGACCAAGCCTTTGCCGATGCCCACCAGACGCGCATTGTGACTTTGGAGGAGCTTTATGCCGGCAGCGACATCATTTCCCTACATTGCCCGCTGACGGACGACACACGTTTCCTAGTGAACAGCCAAAGTATCGCCCAGATGCGACGCGGTGTCATGATTATCAACACAGGACGCGGAAAACTTATCAAAACAGGCGACCTGATCGAAGGATTGCGCAGCGGGCAGGTAGGTTCGGCCGGACTGGACGTCTACGAAGAAGAACAAAACTACTTCTATGAGGACCGCAGCGACAAGATGATTGATGACGACAAACTGGCCCTCCTATTGATGATGCCCAATGTCATCCTGACTTCGCACCAAGCCTTTTTTACCCGCGAAGCCATGCATAATATTGCTGCCACCACCCTTGATAACATCGCCGACTGGACAGCAGGACGCGAACTGAAAAACGAAGTAAAATGAACACATCCGATCCTATTTCTGACGGACAGCCGATGTTGTCCGAACGCACCCTCGGCCAATGGCTGGAACATTGGGCCATGACCACCCCGGACAAAGAATACATCGTCTACTCCGACCGCAACCTGCGCTTCACGTGGAGCCAGTTCAACCGGCGCGTGGACGACATGGCGCGCGGGCTCATCGCCATCGGCGTCACCCGCGGCACACACGTGGGCATCTGGGCCGCCAACGTGCCCGACTGGCTCACCCTGCTCTATGCCTGCGCCAAGATAGGGGCCGTGTATGTGACGGTCAACACCAATTACAAACAGGCAGAACTGGAATACCTCTGCAAGAACTCGGACATGCACACCCTCTGCATCGTCAACGGCGAGAAGGACAGCGACTTCGTCCAGATGACCTACACGATGCTGCCCGAACTGCGCACCTGCCAGCGCGGACACCTCAAGAGCGAACGCTTCCCCGCCATGCGCAACGTCGTCTACGTGGGCCAGGAGAAATACCGCGGCATGTACACCACCCACGAGCTGCTGCTGCTGGGCGACAACGTGGACCCCTCGCGGCTGGAGCAGCTGAAGGCGCAGGTGACCTGCCACGACGTGGTGAACATGCAGTACACCAGCGGCACCACCGGCTTCCCCAAGGGCGTGATGCTGACCCACTATAACATCGCCAACAACGGCTTCCTGACGGGCGAACACATGCGGTTCACGCAGGACGACAAACTCTGCGTCTGCGTCCCCCTGTTCCACTGCTTCGGCGTGGTGCTGGCCACGATGAACTGCCTGACACACGGCTGCACCGAGGTGATGGTGGAGCGCTTCGACCCGCTGGTGGTCCTGGCCTCCGTCCACAAGGAGCGTTGCACGGCCCTCTACGGCGTGCCCACCATGTTCATCGCCGAGCTGAACCACCCGATGTTCGACATGTTCGACCTCTCCAGCCTGCGGACGGGCATCATGGCCGGCTCGCTCTGCCCCGTGGAACTGATGAAGCAGGTGGAGGAGAAGATGTTCATGAAGGTGACCAGCGTCTACGGCCTGACGGAGACCTCGCCGGGCATGACGCACAGCCGCATAGATGACCCGGCCGAAGCGCGCTACAACACCGTGGGCCGCGACTTCGAGCACACCGAGGTGCGCGTCATCGACCCGGAGACGGGCCGGGAATGCCCCGTCGGCACGCAGGGCGAGATGTGCTGCCGCGGCTACAACGTGATGAAAGGCTACTACAAGAACCCCGAAGCCACGGCCGAGGTCATCGACCAGGATGGCTTCCTGCACAGCGGCGACCTGGGCGTGAAGGACGAACAGGGCTATTACCGCATCACCGGCCGCATCAAGGACATGATTATCCGCGGGGGCGAGAACATCTACCCGCGCGAAATCGAGGAATTCCTCTACCGCCTGTCCGGCGTGAAGGACGTACAGGTGGCCGGCATCCCGTCGAAGAAGTACGGCGAGGCGGTGGGCGCGTTCATCATCCTGCACGAGGGCGTCACGATGGACGAGATGGACGTGCGCGAATTCTGCATGGGCAAAATCTCGCGCTACAAGATTCCGAAATACATCTTCTTCGTCAAGGAATTCCCCATGACGGGCAGCGGAAAGATACAGAAGTTCAAGCTGAAAGACCTGGGCTTGCAGCTCTGCCGGGAGAAGGGCATCGAAATCATCTGACGCATCCTACCGGCAGGAGACTAT
>DWZE01000017.1 GCA_019118325.1 Candidatus Bacteroides intestinavium | reverse complement strand
GTCATCAACGCCGTTTCCGAGGTGGCACAGGAGACACTGCCCGTTGGCTACGGCTACGAATACGCCGGCATCACCCGCGAGGAGGCGGGCAGCGGGTCGAACACGGTCATCGTCTTCGCCATCTGCATCGTCTTCATCTACCTCATCCTCTGTGCGCTCTACGAGAGCCTCTTCGTACCGCTGGCCGTGATGCTCAGCGTGCCCTTCGGTCTGATGGGCAGTTTCGCATTGTCGCGCCTGTGCGGATTGGAGAACAACATCTATATGCAGACGGGTCTTATTATGCTCATCGGCTTGCTGGCCAAGACGGCCATCCTTGTCACTGAGTACGCCGCCACGCGCCGCCGACAGGGCATGACGCTGGCTCAGGCCGCCGTGTCGGCTGCTGCCATCCGCTTGCGTCCTATCCTCATGACGGTGCTTTGCATGGCCATCGGCATGCTCCCCCTGGTCTTCGCCAGCGGAGCGGGCGCCAATGGCAACATCTCGCTCGGCACCGGCGTGGTGGGCGGACTGCTGGTGGGCACGCTGGCTCTGCTCTTTGTGGTGCCCGCCTTGTTCATCGTCTTCCAGGCGATGCAGGAAAGGCTGATGCCCGCGCGGAAGCGTGATGAATAACCCTCATTGTGAGTAGACAAGTTTATTAGTTTGTAAGTCCTTTATTGATATGAATATGTTGAGACATACCCTGATAGTGTTTGCCGCCGTAATGTTGGCCTCGTGCGGCATCTACACCAATTACGAGCGTCCGGCGCAGGCGGTGGCTGACATGGACAGCCTCTACCGTCCCGAAGCACGCCCGGACACCACCCGTTCCATCGCTACGTTGCGGTGGGAAGAGCTCTTCACCGACACTTGCCTGCAACAACTCATCCGACAGGGATTGGCGGCAAATGCCGACCTGGCCGTAGCCCGTCTGCAAGTGGAGGAAGCGCAAGCCACCCTGCGCCAGTCGAAGCTGGCCTACCTGCCCTCCGTACAATTGGAGCCGACAGGCACCCTGTCGAGTTTCGACGGGCAGAAGACGCAGAAGACGTACAGCGTGGGCGCCTCTGCTTCGTGGGAAATCGACCTCTTCGGCAAGTTGCGCAACTCCAAGCGGCAAGCCCTGGCCTCGCTCCTCGCCAGCGATGCTTACAGGCAGGCCATGCAGACGCAGGTCGTCGCCACCGTGGCCGACAGCTACTATGCCCTGCTGATGCTGGACGAACAGATACGCATCACCGAACAGACGGCCGAGAGTTGGCGCGAATACGTCCGCAGCCTCGCCGTCCTGATGCAGGCGGGGCAGGCCGACCGTGCCACACTGGCACAGGCCGAAGCCTCGCGGATGGCTGCCGAATCATCGCTGCTCAGCCTTCAGCAGCAGGCCATCGAGCAGGAAAATGCCCTTTGCGTCTTTGTCGGTCTGACACCCCGGCGCCTGGAACGCGGTACGATGGACGGACAGCACTTTCCTTCCCACCTTAGCGTGGGGGTGCCGCTCGACCTTCTGTCCCGCCGTCCCGACGTGCGCCAGGCTGAGGCAAACCTGATGCAGGCCTTCTATGCCACCAACTCCGCCCGTGCGGCTTTCTATCCTTCGATAACCCTCAGTGGCTCGGCCGGGTGGACCAATAGCGGGGGAGCGGTCGTGGCCAACCCCGGTGCATGGCTGCTCCAGGCTGTCGGCTCGCTGGTGCAACCCCTCTTCAACCGCGGGCAGAACCTGGCTAACCTGAAGATTGCCAAGGCGCAGCAAGAGGAAGCCGTGCTGCAATTCCGCCAGTCCCTGCTGGATGCAGGCAATGAGGTGAACAACGCCCTGGCCCAGTGGCAGACTGCCCGCGAACGCATCCGACTGGACAACGGGCAGGTGGAGCAACTCACTATCACGCTGGGCGACACGGAACTGCTGATGGAAAACTCGGCGGACACGAACTACCTCCAGGTGCTTACCGCCCGGCAATCCCTGCTCTCGGCACAGTTGGCAGTTGCCTCGGACCGTTATGATGAAATACAGGGCGTGATAGAACTCTACCACGCCCTGGGCGGAGGAAGTGAATGACGCAACTTTATATTAATCGCACCCGTTGGCGGAATGAAGGCCCATATGTACTTTATCCTGTCGGTCAGTCACACGGCATTGCGGGGGGATATCCCCGTTCTTGTCCGGAGATATCTCCGTCCTTGCTCGCAGATATCTCCGCCTTTGCCCGCAGATATCTCCGCCCATGGCCTATTATGCTCCGATTAATTCCGCCAACGGGTTAATCGCTTTACTCTTCATGAATTGTGCCGTCCCGTCTGCGATAGATAGGGCGGCATCCCGTGCGTTCTGGAGGGGACTTACTTGTAATCTCTTTGCATGGCCGCAATTTCTTCGAAGCGTCGTTGCGTGGGGGTATCCGAACGCCGTTCTTTGGGAGGAAAACCGGCATCGAAGGCCATTGCCGCAGCTTCGTCCACCTGATATATCTCATCTTCAAAATAACGGCCGGCCACGCCTTTCAGGGCATCCGTATAGAGCGGGCAGGCCTGCAGGGCGACAAAATACTTGTTATCCGAGGTGCGTATGCCGAATTGCTCCGCTGCCGTAAAACCGTTTTTCGAATAATAGGCCGGATCGCCACACAGCAGGATGGCCCGGTAGCCGGCCTCTTGGGCTGCGGCGCGGGCGTGTTCTATCAACTTGCGTCCCACTCCTTGGCGCTGGAAGGCCGGGAGCACGGCTATCGGTCCCAAAGACAATACCTCATGCCGATGGCCGTCATCGCCCAGGATAAACGACTTCATGAAAATGACCGACCCAATGATTTTGCCATCCGTTACGGCTACGAAATCCAGCTCAGGGATAAAACTGGGTGAATCGCGCATGATATGCAGCAGGTAATGTTCCGTGCATCCGGGTGAATAATAGTTCCAAAAGGCCTCCCGCGTCACTCGTTCTGCCTCGCGGTAATCAGCAGGCTGTTCCCGTCGGATTTGTATGTCCATGTTGTTTGGTTAAGGGTGTTTGTCCTGACTTACTTGACAGTTACCTTCACGCTCACCGGCCGATGGTCCGAAGCCTTCGGTTCGGCGATGACCGTGTCTTGTGTCACTTCGAAGGAATGGCCGTTGCCCGCGTAAGCATAGATATAGTCAATGCATTCCTGGGGCTGGTCGGCGGGGAAGGTATGGGCCGTCGTGTCGTTGAGGGTGATGAAGTGTTCCCGCAGGAGTTGCTGGGGCTTTTCATACGGATGCGAGTTCATATCGCCGGCCAGGAACACAGGTTTGCCAATGCTGTCCGTGGCCTGCAGGATGAGGGGGACGGAGGCTTCCTGGTCTTCCGGCGTGAGAGATTGGTGGGTGGCGCAGAACACGTAGTCCTTGAATTCGGCCACGATCATCGTCCGCGCTTCCTCGCGGCCGGGCATGGGGAGTGTGCGGATGGCCAGCGGTTTCTCTTTGGAAAGAATGCCGATGCCATAGCTGCCTCCATCGTAAGGGATAGCGGCGGAGAAGAAGGCATGCATGCCTGTCAAGGCGCGCAGACTGTCGAGGGCATCGACTCCTTCGTTGCGTCCCGTCACGCTGTCCAGTTCCTGAAGAGCTACTACGTCGGGGGAAACTTGGCGGATGACTTCGGCTATGCGGTGATAATCACGCTGGTCGTCCAGGCCGATGCAGTTGTGTACGTTGTAGGTCATGAGGTTGATTTCCGTGGTCGGTTGGGGCTCTGCGGGTTGTTGGCTTTTCTTGGTGTTGCATGCTGTCAGGGTGGCTAATGCCAACGCGAGGGAAAGAATGGTAGAGTGTTTCATAAATTGATAAATGAAGAATGAAGAATTAAGAGTGAAGAATTGAGTCAGGTTCTCCTCCGTTTCCTTCGACGCTACGCGCCCATTCTTCATTCTTCCTTAAAAAGTTTTTATAGTCCCAGTACATCGGTCTGTTGTACCAGCGGTTTGTTGTCGAATTCTCCGTTCAGCCGTTCTGCTTCCTTGGGGTTCAGTTCCAGTTCTTTTTTCAGATCTTCCATTGAACCTTCCTTGTCGCCGTTCAGCAGTTTGGCGCGGCCTCGCTCGTGATAGAGGGTGGGGCTGTCGGGGTTCAGTTCGATGGCTTCGTCCAGCAAGGTGATGGCTTCCGTCAGTTTCTTTTGTGCGATGTGTAGACGTCCCAGGCAGAGGTAGGCCTGTTCGTTGAAAGGATTGATTTCCGTGATGTGGCGAAAGTCGGCTTCGGCTCCCTCAAAATTCCGGGTTGCCTCGGCTATGCGTCCGCGCAGCAGCAGGGCGCTTTCCTCGTCGGGGTCTTGGGCGAGGATGGCTTCCACGTCGTCCAGGGCTTCTTTGTATTGTTGCATGTGGGCCAGGGCTTCGGCGCGGAGCAGGCGGGCTTCGGTGAAGTCTTCCTTCAGGGTGATGGCCTGTGTGAGGTGTGCGATGCACATCAGCCCGTTGCCCTGTCCGTTGTCGGCCTTGGCCAGCAGGTAATGGGCTATGGCGTTGCCTTCTTCCAGGGCAATGGCCTTTTGGGCGGCTTCGGCCATGGCGGCGTAGTCCTCTTGCATGTAGCAGACGTTGGCCAGGGTGAGCCATGTGTCGGTGTGCGTAGGCTCCAACTGGGTCATGCGTTCCAGTTGTTGGCGGGCCTCGTCCAGTTGGTTGACCTGTATGTACGAGCGGACCAGGTGGCCGCGTGTCTCGAAGTCGTCGTGCAGGGCCAGTGCCTCGGTGAAGCACTTGATGGCGTAGTCCTGGCGCCCCATCCGTTGGGCGCGGATGCCGTCATACTTGAATATGTCGAAGTTCTTTTGCCGGGCCTTTTCCTGTTCGGCCATCGGATTGTCGGGTTTGCCCGAGAAGAATGATTTGAAGAATCCCATGTCTGTTTCTGTTTATATCTTGGGTTGGTTAGATGTTTCGGTTGCAAATGTAGTGAATTATTTGTTTTCCTCCCGTATTTTCAGCAGGCCGTTTTCACGGACGAGGCGCCTTTCGTCCAGCAGGGCGTGCAGGGCGTCTGTCAAGGCGTCCACCGCCACGGGAACGGCGCCGGCCACTTCAACGGGGGTCAGCGGCCGGACGGACACGGCCTGGAGGATGCGTTGGCGGATTTCCTTTTGCGGGGGCGTGTCGTCTTTCGGGTGGTTGCGCAAGGATAGGCATGTGTCGCACTGGCCGCAATCGTGTTCGTTCTTCTCGCCGAAGTAGTGCAGGAGCAGGCGGCTGCGGCATACGGTATCGTTCTCCACGTAGTCCAGCATGGCGTTGATGCGCGTCTCGTAGCGCTTTTTCCGCTCTTCGTAGACGGCGGGCGGGAGGTGGAGGCGCGACAGTTCCGTCCGTTCGCGCGTATAGATGATATGTGGTATCTTCTTGCGGGGGATGTAATGGATGATATGCATGCGCGACAGGTTCAGCAGGATTCCGTACACCTGATGGCGGCTGAGGCCGGTGCGCGTGGCCAGGGATGCCTCGTCGATGAAGGCATAGTCGGTGAACAGTCCCGTATAAAGGCGCAGGAGCAGGCGGATGAGGAGGTCGGCTTCCTCGCCCAGGGTGTTCAGCCGGTAGAGTTCGTCGCGGCGGACGGTGAAGAGCACACGCGAGGCATTGTCCTGTTCGTCCGTATAGTCCAGGTAGCCGGCTTGGGTCAGGATGTTCAGCGCGCTGTCCACGGGGACGGGGAAATGCTTGAACTTGCGGCAGAAGTCCTCGAGGTCGAACTCGCGTACGCAGCCCAGGCCGTCGCCCATTGCCATCTGGTAGTAGTATTGCAGGTGTTCGTACACCTCTTTTATATAGTCTTTTTCGGGGAAGGTGTCCGGGATGCGTCGTTTCAGCGTGGCCTTGTCCGACGGGGCGTAGAGGATGACGGCGTAGGCCTTTTGCCCGTCGCGGCCGGCGCGTCCCGCTTCCTGGAAGTAGGCCTCGATAGAGTCCGGCAAGTCCATGTGTACCACCAGGCGTACGTCCGGCTTGTCGATGCCCATGCCGAAGGCGTTTGTGGCCACGATGATGCGGCTTTCGCCCTGTTGCCAGCGGTGTTGGCGCAAGTCCTTGGCGGCGTCGTCCAGTCCGGCGTGGTAGTGGTCGGCCGTGAAGCCCTCGGCGGTCAGCCATTCGGCTATCTCTTTGGTGCGGCGTCGGTTGCGCACATAGACGATGGCGCTTCCGGGGACACGGCGGAGGATGTGCAGCAGCTCGCGCGTCTTGTCTTCCGTCCGTCGGACCACATAGGCCAGGTTCTTTCGCTCGAAGCTCATGCGGAACACATTCTCGTGGGAGAAGCGGAGGCGTGCCTGAATGTCCTTCACCACTTCGGGCGTGGCGGTGGCCGTCAGGGCCAGTACGGGTACGCCGGGCAGGAGGTCGCGGATTTCGGCAATCTTCAGGTAGGCGGGCCGGAAGTCATAGCCCCATTGCGAGATGCAGTGGCTCTCGTCCACGGTAATCATCGTGATGTGCATCCGGCGGAGCTTGGCGCGGAAGATGTCCGTGTCCAGCCGCTCGGGCGAGACGTAGAGGAACTTGTAGTTGCCGAAGATGGCGTTCTCCAGCGTGGTGACAATCTCTTGCCGGTCCATGCCGGCATGGATGCAAAGGGCGCGGATGCCCCGGTTCTTGAGGTTTTGCACCTGGTCCTTCATCAGGGCGATGAGGGGCGTCACCACCAGGCAGAGGCCTTCGCGCGCCAGGGCGGGCACTTGGAAAGTGATGGACTTGCCGCCGCCCGTAGGCATCAGGCCCAGGGTGTCTTCGCCCCGCCCGATGCTGTGGATGATGTCCTCCTGGATGCCGCGGAAGGAGTCGTAGCCCCAGTATTGCTTCAGGATGCGGCGGTATGAATCGTCCCCGGGGGTAGTTCCCGAAATCCCCGGGGGTAGTTCCCGAAATCCCCTCGGGTAGCTTCGGCTATCCCCTCGGGTAATTCCGGCTGCCCCCTCGGGTAGTCTTTGTCAGTCCCGGGGATTTCTTTCATCGGTCCAGTTGGGTTTGATGTCCTCTATCTGGAGCTGCACCTCGCCTTTCTTGTGGGTATTCTCCTCGATGGTGTAGCAGATGTCGAACGAACGCTTGGTCTTGATGAAGCGCACGTGCGAGCTTTGCCCGAAGGCAATGCCGTTCATCACGTTGTTGGACTTGTTGTCCACCAGCTCCAGCTTGATATGCTCCTGTCCGCGGCCCACGACCTTGCTCGTGCCATAGTCGAAGACGTTGTGCGTGCAGAAGACGGGCTTTACGTTTTCCGGCCCGAAGGGGTTGAACTTCTTCAGGTCGGCGCAGAACTTGGGCGTGATGTCGCGGAAGTCTATCTCCGAGTTGATGTCAATCACCGCGCTGGTCTGTTCGGGCAGGATGTGCTCGGCCACGAAATCCTCGAACCGGCGGGTAAAGGCCGGCACGTTCTCCACCTTCATCGAGAGGCCGGCGGCGTAGGTATGCCCTCCGAAGCTTTCCAGCAGGTCGCGGCAGTATTCGATGGCCTTGTAGACGTCGAATCCGGAGACCGAGCGTGCCGACCCGGTGGCCAGGTCGCCCGTGCGGGTCAGTACCACGGCGGGCCGGTAGTAGATTTCCGTCAGCCGCGAGGCCACGATGCCTATGACGCCCTTGTGCCACGCCTCGTTGTAGAGCACGATGGAGCGGCGGTCGGCGAAGTGTGACAGTCCTTCGACGATGCGATTGGCCTCTTCCGTCATGCTCTTGTCCAGATCCTTGCGCGTCTCGTTGTACTGGTTGATTTGTCCGGCCTTCTCCAGTGCGGTCGAGAAGTCCTTCTCCGTCAGCAGGTCCACGGCCTCCTTGCCGTTCTGTATGCGGCCCGATGCATTGATGCGGGGACCGATTTTGAAGACGATGTCGCCCACGGTAATTTCCTTGTCCGCCAGGCCGCACACATCGATGATGGCTTTCAGGCCGACGCTGGGATTGGAGTTCAACTGCTTCAGGCCGTGATAGGCCAGGATGCGGTTCTCGCCCATGATGGGCACGATGTCCGAGGCGATGCTGACGGCCACCAGGTCCAGCAGGGGGATGAGGTGGTGAAACTCGATGCCGTTGCTGATGGCGAAAGCCTGCATGAATTTAAATCCTACGCCGCAGCCCGACAGGTGCTCGTAGGGATAGGTGTTGTCAAAGCGTTTGGCGTTGAGGATGGCGGCGGCAGGGGGCAGCTCATCGTCCGGCACGTGGTGGTCGCAGATGATGAAGTCGATACCCTTTTCCTTGGCATACGCCACCTCTTCCACGGCCTTGATGCCGCAGTCCAGCACGATGACCAGCTTCACGCCCGTCTGTGCAGCATAATCCACTCCTTTCATCGACACGCCGTAGCCCTCGTTGTAGCGGTCCGGAATGTAATAGTCGATGTTGGAGTAATACTGTTGGATGAACTTGTAGACCAGTGCCACGGCCGTAGTGCCGTCCACGTCATAGTCGCCATAGACCAATATTCTTTCTTTCCTGCCCATAGCCCGGTTCAGGCGTTCCACGGCCGCATCCATGTCCTTCATCAGGAACGGATCGTGCAGCTCGGGAAGCTGGGGACGGAAGAACTTCCGCGCGGCCTGGACCGTGGTGATGCCACGCTCCACCAGCAGCCGGGCCAGTATCGGGCTGATGCCCAACGCCTGCGCCAGTTGCCGGCCTTCTTCTGCCTGTTGGGGTGTTATGGTCAGATAATTCCATTTGTACGTCATTATATATTTGTTTTTTCTTTTTCCTTTTCGCAAATGTCGGAATAGGCCTCCTGGTATGCCAGGGGCGCACTTGCCATCTTTGCCGAATCAAATCTTCTCCCGATGCGGCAAGGCCTTCCTTTCCAACAAGTCGTAAAGGTAGGAAAAAGTCTTGAGAAACGGTGAGGTTTCGCGCTAAAATATTAGAATCAGTCTAAAAAAGGCTTGGTTTGAGATCGCTCACCGTCATCCCCTCAGCTGCAATCGGGATGACAGGGGAGCGAAAATTTGAACAGGCTTTGTACAACGGTCACTCCATCTTGATTCCGAAATGAGTTTAAATCATTCCATCAAAAACATTCCCCCTTTCCCCAACAAAAAATAGGAACCAAGCTCTACGCCTGATTCCTATACCAGCGGAAAGACAGGGATTCGAACCCTGGGAACAGTTGCCCGTTCACCGCATTTCGAGTGCGGCCCGATCGACCACTCCGGCATCTTTCCAAGGCCATCCTTTCGGAATGGCGGTGCAAAGGTAGTAGGATTTATTGTAAATCGTATGCTTTTCCGTTTTTTTTTTGCGGAGGGATGCATTTTTTGCTTAAAGGGGAGGCACGATAGAAGAAATTACATATATTTGTCCGCGAATCTTTAAACGAAACAAGTATGAAGAAAGTAATTAGTATGATGATGATAGCCGTATGCTGCATGTTTATGGCTACGACAACGGCCCAGGCCCAGCTGATCAAGTGGGGCGTCAAGGGTGGTGTGAACATGACAAAGATTGATTTTGACGGAGGAAACAAGGACAACATGGCCGGATTCTTTATCGGTCCTATGGCTGAAGTGACTATTCCCATAGTAGGGTTGGGCGTGGATGCGGCCTTGCTTTTTTCTCAAAAAGGCATCAAGGCAGACGATGACGGCCATAAGCAGGCGGGTCTGGACATCCCCGTCAACCTGAAGTATACCATCGGCTTGGGCAGTGCCTTGGGCATCTTCATTGCTGCGGGTCCCGATTTCTATTTTGATTTCAAGGGAGAGGAAAACGGGTATGAGAAAAAGAAGGCTCAGGTGGGTATCAATGTAGGTGCCGGTCTCAAACTGCTTAGCCATCTGCAAATAGGTGTCAACTACAATATTCCTGTGGGTGATCATTTTGAATTTGTAGATGCCGCGGAAAAAGTCTGGAAAGGTAAGGACAAGACTTGGCAAGTTTCCTTGGCCTATATCTTCTAAAGAAACTTGGAACGTTTCGTAGACGTTATATTGCCCCTGCCCCTGCCCGAGTGTTTCACTTACCGGCTTCCGTCGGAGATGGAGGAAGGGGTGCAGGCTGGGTGTCGGGTGGTGGTGCCTTTCGGGCGGAAAAAGTTCTACACGGGTATTGTAAACAATGTGCACTATCTCCGCCCCACGGCCTATGAAGTGAAGGATGTGGTGACCGTATTGGACGCTCACCCCATCCTTCTGCCCGTGCAATTCAAGTTCTGGAAATGGCTGTCTGATTATTATCTCTGTACACAGGGAGATGTTTATAAGGCAGCCCTTCCTTCGGGCCTGAAGCTGGAGAGCGAGACCATTGTAGCGCTTAATCCCGACTACGAAGCCACAGAACCGCTGTCCGAACGCGAGACGCGTATTCTCGACCTGCTTCTTGCCGAACCCGAGCAATCCGTCACCAAATTGGAGAAAGACAGTGGGGTAAAGAACATTCTGCCCCTCATCAATGGTCTCCTGCAGCGGGAGGCCATCTTTGTAAAGGAGGAACTGAAGCGTTCCTACAAGCCTAAGACTGAGACCCGCGTCCGGCTTGCTCCGGATGCCACCAACGAGCACCGTCTCCATATTTTTTTCGACGAACTACAGCGGCGCGCCCCCAAGCAGCTGGATCTTCTGATGAAGTTCCTGGAACTTTCCGGTGCCTTGGGTGGGGCGGAGCGTCCTGTGGCCAAGCGCGATCTCCTGCAACGGGCGGGTGCCACCCCTGCCGTGTTCAACGGCTTGGTGGAGCGCGGCGTGTTCGAGACTTATCAGGCGGAGGTGGGACGGCTGGACACGCATCTGGCTCCGCAACAGCTTCTTCCTTCCCATCCGCTTTCCGTTCCCCAGCGACATGCTTACGAGGAAATCATCAACGCCTTCCGCGAGAAGAACGTCTGTCTGCTGCATGGTGTGACCTCCAGCGGGAAGACGGAAATCTATATTCATTTGATTCAGGAAACGCTGGAGCATGGAGGACAAGTGTTGTATCTCCTGCCCGAGATTGCCCTCACCACACAGATTACCGAACGTCTCCGACGGGTGTTCGGGCCTCGGCTGGGCATTTATCACTCCAAGTTTCCCGATGCCGAACGTGTGGAAATCTGGCAACGCCAGCTCACTGATGCGCCCTATGACATCATCCTGGGCGTGCGTTCCTCCATCTTCCTTCCTTTCCGTAAGTTGGAACTGATTATCGTGGACGAAGAGCATGAGGCCACCTACAAGCAACAGGACCCCGCTCCCCGCTATCATGCGCGCAATGCCGCCGTTGTCCTTGCTTCGTTCTATGGGGCTAAGACGTTGTTGGGCACCGCTACTCCCAGCCTGGAAACATGGCACAATGCGGAGACGGGCAAGTATGCACGTGTCTCCCTGACAGAGCGCCACAAGGCGGTACAGCTGCCGCGTATCCTCCCCGTGGATATCCGGGAGCTGACGCGCAAGAAGCGTATGACCGGCCCTTTCTCGCCTCTCTTGTTGCAACATATCCGCGAGGCATTGGAGCGCAAGGAGCAGGTCATTCTCTTCCAGAACCGGCGCGGATTTGCCCCCATGGTGGAATGTCATGTGTGTGGCTGGGTGCCCAAATGCAAGAATTGTGATGTGAGTCTGACCTATCATAAAGGTTTGGGGATGCTGACGTGTCATTATTGCGGATATACCGAGCCTTTACCTTCGCGTTGTCCGGCGTGCGGGGGGACAGACCTTCGTGCGCGGGGGCTCGGTACGGAGAAGATTGAGGATGAAATCAAGGCGCTGCTTCCTGAGGTACGCGTGGCCCGCATGGACCTGGATACCACCCGCACGCGCACGGCTTACGAGCGTATCATCGAGGATTTTTCTTCGGGGCGCACAGATATCCTCATTGGTACGCAGATGGTGTCCAAGGGGCTGGACTTCGAGCGTGTGAGCGTCGTGGGCATTCTCAATGCGGACACCCTCCTGAACTATCCGGATTTCCGTGCCTATGAGCGTGCCTTCCAATTGATGGCGCAGGTGGCGGGCCGTGCGGGTAGGCGGGATACGCAGGGGCTGGTCATCTTGCAGACGAAGAGCATCGCGCATCCCATTATCGCCCAGGTCATCGCCAATGATTACGAAGGGATGGCGTCCGGTCAGCTGGCGGAGCGTCAAGCCTTTCACTATCCGCCCTATTACCGCCTCATTTACGTATATCTGAAGCATCGGCGTGAGGATGTGTTGGAGCAGATGGCTCAGGATATGGCTGCCCGTCTCCGTTCGCTCTTCGGGGCACGCGTATTAGGGCCGGATAAGCCTCCCGTGGCGCGGATACAGACGTTGTTTATCCGCAAGATCATGTTGAAGGTGGAAAATAATGCTCCCGTGGCCCGCGTCCGCAGTCTTCTGACCAGTGTGCAACGGGAGGTGACGGGAGATGAACGCTTCAAGGGCGCGTTGGTGTATTATGATGTGGATCCGTTGTAATGGATGATGAAAGTTCATGACACATCATGCTTAATATGAAATCCCGCTCTTTAATGAAAGTTCATTACAAAAATATTTTTTGTAAATGTCTTTCTTAATGCAGGGTATTGATAATCAATCTGTTACATTTTCTTAAACATCCTCCAAAAAACACTGAACAATTTCTCTCAAAATACTTCGCAATTTCTCGAGCAACACTTCGCTATTTGGGCAGAAATTGTTCAGTGAAGTGATTTAAACTTTTTGTTTTCGTGAAGTTTTCTTCAGTAACAAGACTGCAAATGCCAAGTAATTCCAAGACATCCAACTTGAAACAGTTGTATCGAACCGGTTCAGTAGCGTCCTGAAACTGTCCA
>DWZE01000100.1 GCA_019118325.1 Candidatus Bacteroides intestinavium | reverse complement strand
GTATGTTCCCCATGCACGGCTGGCTGCCCACGGCCCACCCCATCGCTCCGGCCCCGGCCAGCGCGGTGCTCAGCGGCGTGATCACCAAGGCGGGCGTTCTGTGCATCATCCGTGTGATCTACTACGTGACCGGCGCGGACTTCCTGCGCGGTACCTGGGTGCAGACGGCGCTAATGATGCTGGCGCTGATTACGGTGTTCATGGGCTCGATGATGGCCCTCAAGGTCACGGTGCTCAAAAAGCGCCTGGCCTATTCCAGCGTGTCGCAGGTCAGCTATGTGCTCTTTGGCCTGTTCCTGCTTAACGAAACGGCCTTCCAGGGCGCGATGCTGCATGTGTACTTCCACTCCGTCATGAAAAACCTCCTCTTCCTCTGCGCCGGCGGCATCATCCTCAAGACCGGCCTGACCGACGTTGGCGACCTGCGCGGCATCGGCAAGCGCATGCCAGCCACCCTGTGGTGCTTCACCCTCGCGGGCGTGAGCCTGGTGGGCGTGCCCCCGCTGTGCGGCTTCTTCAGCAAGTGGGAGCTGGCGCAGGGCGCCATGAGCAGCGGTGTGGCCACCTTCAGCTGGCTTGGACCGGTGGTGCTGCTGGTGTCGGCGTTGCTGACGGCGGGCTACCTGCTGCCCGTGAGCATCAACGGCTTCTTCCCCGGCCACGCGAGCGGCGAGGCGGCGCTGGACACCTCCTGCTGCGAGCTGAAGGCCTCCATGCTCTGGCCGCTGGTGGTGCTGGCGGCGCTGACGCTGATTCTGGGCCTGTGCCCTTCGCTGGTGGAAACCGCTGTGAGCGCCGTTGCGGCGGCTGTGCTGTAAAAGAGAGGCGGGCCGAAATATGCTGTTGATTTCCATTCTGCTGCCCGTATTGGGCGCGGTCGCGCTGTTCATCTGGCGGCCCCGCGACGTGCGGGCCTGCCACGCGCTGACCATGACCGCCACGCTCGCCACCTCCGCCTGCGTCGCGTGGTGCGTGCTCACGCCGGGCGCGCATCCCATCACGCTGCTGGAATTGTCCCGCATGCTCACCGTCAGCTTCAAGCTCGACGGCCTGGGCCGCGTCTTTGGCGGGCTGGTGGCCTTCCTGTGGCCGCTCTCCACCCTGTACGCCTTTGAGTACATGGCCCACGAGGGCGGGGAGAACCACTTCTTCGGCTTCTACCTGCTCAGCTACGCGGTCACGCTGGGCATCGCCTTCGCCGAGGACCTGATGACCCTCTACATCTTCTACGAGCTGCTGACCCTGGCCACGCTGTTTTTGGTCATGCACGGCATGAAGCCGCAGGCCGTCTACGCGGGCCGCAAGTATGTGTACTACTCGCTGGGCGGCGCGGCGATGGCGTTCCTCGCGCTGGCGACGGTGATGCACTTCACCGGCAACTCCAACTTCGTCGCCGGCGGCATCCCGGCGCTCAAAAAAGATGCCGGTTCGTTGGCTTTTATTTATAAAATCCGTGAAATCCGCGTAATCCGCGCCTAAAACTCTAATCGATAAATTATCAGTTAATTCTTGCGACTTACTTATAATAAAAGGTAACTGCTCTTTTCCAGACCTCTGCCCGACAGTCTATTCGAAAGAAACGTAGTGGCGCATCCGCTCGAAGTCCGCTTCCGTGAATTCCTCGTAGAAGGCGAAGACTTTGAGGCTGCGTAGCGGGCCGTGTTTCCGTCGCCGCTCCACGATGGCCTTCGCCTGGTAGAAGTTGAAGTAGGGGTGGCGGCGCAGGCGCTCCACGTCCGCGCGGTTCAGGTTGATGCGGCGGATGGCGGTGGTGTCAATGCGCAGCCAGGGGCGCAGCGGTCCGGGGGCCAGGTCGATGTCGCGCAGTTGTTCCAGGGAGTAGAAGCCGCCCAGGTGTTGGCGGTAGTCCGCGATGAGGCGGGCGATGCCGCTGCCTATGCCGGGGATTCGCATCAGTTCGGTGGTGTCGGCGCGGTTCAGGTCGACGACGGTGCCGGCGGGGTATTTGTCGACGCGGGGCAGGGTGTCCCGTCCGGCCTGGGGGGCGTAGATGCGGGGTACAGCCGCACGGGCAGTGTCCCGCCGGGCGATGCGGATGTAGGGATGGAGCAGCTGGTATTGCTCATCCGTCAGGCCATAGATTTTGCGGAAATCCTCCGGGCGACGGAAACGGCCGCCCCGTTCGCGGTAGCGCACGGTGTTGCGGGCCATCCAACCGGGGAGTCCCAGGCGGCAGAGGGCAAGGCTGTCGGCTGTGTTCGGGTCGAAAGGGAAGGGGGTGAGCGCGGGCTTCCCGGGGGAATCATCCGGCTCCTGCGGGTGGCGATGGCGGGTTTGTCCCGGCTGCTCTTCTTCTTGCACCGAGGCGAGGAAGTCGGCATATTCCTGTTGCATCCGGGCTTGTCCGGTCCGTTCTTCTGTAGCGGGGTGGGACGCTTCATCCCGGAGGTACAGGCAGAGCTGTGCGCCGCCCGCCCCCAGCAGGATGAGGACACACAGCAGCAGGATGCCGCGCCGTTCCGTGCGGGTGAAGTAGAGGAGGTTTCTCAGCGTGTGTTTCATGATGCCGTGTCTGTGGCATGCAGCAGGGCGCGGATGGCTGTGGCGTCGCGGTGCAACTGTTCGGTCAGCTGGTCCACGGAGTCGAATTTCCGTTCCTCGCGGATGCGGCGGATGAAGGACAGTCGCAGGGGTTCGTGGTAGATGTCGCGGTCGAAGTCGAAGATGTGTACCTCGATGCTGCGGTCGTCGCCGTTGTCCAGGGTGGGGCGCCGGCCGATGTTCAGCATGCCGCCGTAGGTCCGGCCCTCCGTCTCCACGCGGACGGCATAGACGCCGTTGGCGGGGATGAGCTTGTCGGGGTGGTCCGGCCGGAGGTTGGCGGTGGGGTAGCCCAGTTGGTGGCCGATGCGGCGGCCGCTGACCACCGTTCCGTTCAGGAAGTAGGGATAGCCCAGGCACGTGGCGGCCTGTGCCACGTCGCCCGCCAGGAGCAGGCGGCGTATCAGCGAGGAGCTGACCGGCTCTCCGCCGGGGGCGTCGGGCAGGCGGAAGGCTTCTGCGGGCTGTATGTCGATGCCCAGTTCGCGGCCGTAGCGCGCGTAGTCCCCGAAGTCTTCGCTGCGGTTGTGCCCGAAGCGGTGGTCGTAGCCGATGACCAGGGCGCGGATGCGGTAGCGGTGCTTCAGCACCTCCATGAATTCGCGGGCCGAGAGGGACGCCAGGTGGGGGGTGAAGTCCAGCAGGATGCAGGTGTCGATGCCGGTCTCCGCCAGCAGGGCGAGTTTCTCCTGCGGCGTGGTCAGCAGTTTGGGGCGGTAGTCGCTCTGTAGCACCTGGCGCGGATGCACGGGAAAGGTGACGGCCGCCGACTCCAACCCACGTGCCGCTGCCTCACGCCGTACCTGGTCGATGAGGAAGCGGTGGCCCCGGTGCACGCCGTCGAAGAAACCGATGGTGGCCACGCTGGGGAGGTTATTGGAACAGATGTCGCCAATCCTCATGGGCCTGGGGGGTATAGGTATGGATACCGAGTGAGCGGGCCGTGCGGCAGTTGGCTTCGGCGTCGTCGATGAACAGAGTCTCTTCCGGCGTCAGTCCGGCGTCGGCCAGTACGGCCTGGAATATCTCGGCATCGGGTTTGATCATCTTCATCCGGTAGGAGAGGTAGATGCGGTCGAAGTAGTCCTCCACGCGGCGGCCTCCTTGGGCAAAGTCGTGCGTGCAGGCATAGTCCCAATGGATGGCGTTGGTGTTGCTCAGCAGGCAGACGGTGTAACGCTTCCGCAGCTCCAACAGGAAGTCCAGCTTGTAGGCGGGGATGCCGTCCAGGAAGCTGTTCCATGCCTCGTCGATGGCCTCGTCCGTGACGGGGCGGCCGATGGCCTGGCGGATACGTTCGCGGAAGCCGGCATCCGAAATCAGCCCTTTCTCGTGCAACTGGAAGAAGCCCTCCTGGTGGCAGTCGTGCAACAGGTTCTCTACGTCGGGCATTCCCAGGCGTCGGAAATGCTCGAGGCAACGGCGGCGGTCGAGGTCTATCAACACGCCGCCGAAGTCTATCAGCAGGTTTTTAATGTGTCCGTCAAGCATGTTTCTTGCTCATTAGGCGTTTCACACCCCGGTAGATTTCGCCCACCCACAGCACGCACGAGGACAGGCCCACGATTTGCAGCCACGTCATCCAGTCCAGCGGGACGGTGCGGAACACGGCGCCGCCGTATTGCACGATGAGCACTTGTCCCACGATGATGGCCAGCACAATCAGTTCCATGCCGTAGGACTTGTTGAGGTGGTTGAAGGCGGAATGGTTCGTGCCGAACACGCGGGCGTTGAACAGGTTCCAGAATTGCAGCATCACGAAGAAGGTGAAGAACACGGTGAGGTCGTGCGTCGTCATGCCTTCGGGCGTATGGTTGTAGTACCACAGCATGCCCATCAGTACGACGAGGAAGATGATGCCCACGCCGATGATGTTCCACCACATGGGGCGCGTGATGATGAAGTCCGTGCTCTTGCGGGGCTTCTCCTGCATCACATCCTCGCTGGGCGGGATGGAGGCCAGGGCCAGGGCGGCGAAGGTGTCCATGATGAGGTTCACCCACAGCATCTGCGTCACCGTCAGGGGCAGGTCGGTGCCGATGAGCGAGCCCAGCAGCACGATGAACAGAGCCACGAAGTTGATGGTCAGCTGGAAGACGATGAAGCGCTGGATGTTCTTGTAGAGCGAGCGTCCCCACATGACGGCCGTGGCGATGCTGTTGAACGAGTCGTCCAGCAGGGTGATATCACTGGCTTCCTTGGCCACGGAGGTGCCCGTTCCCATCGAGAGGCCCACCTGGGCGTGGTTCAGGGCGGGGGCGTCGTTCGTGCCGTCGCCGGTCACGGCCACCACGGCCCCCTTCTTCTGCAGCAGCTGCACGAGGCGTTGCTTGTCCGTGGGCCGTGCGCGCGACATGATTTTCAGGTCCATCACGCGGTCCAGGGCCTCCTCGTCCGTCAGTTCGGCGAAGGCGGCGCCCGTGATGCGGTTGCGTTCCGTGTCCTCGGGCTTCCACAGGCCTATCTGGCGGGCAATCTCGGTGGCGGTGCCCGGCGTGTCGCCCGTGACAATCTTCACGCTGATGCCGGCGGACTGGCACTTGCCTACGGCGGCAGGCACGTCCGGACGGATGGGGTCGCTGATGGCTACGATGCCCAGGAAGGACAGGTCGTTGCCGCCGGCCAGTTCCACGCAGTCGGCCTTTGCGTTGTCATCCACAATCTTGTAGGCAAAGCCCAGGGTGCGCATGGCCATGTTCTGGTAGGTGAGCAGTTGCTGGTCCACGGTGGAGCGGTATTCGGTGGCGTCCACGCGCTGGCCGTCCAGGACGACGTCCCGGCACTTGCCCAGCACGATTTCCGGGGCGCCCTTCACGTAGAGCACCTTCTTGCCCAGCAGGGGCGACTGCACCAGCGTGGCCATGTATTTCCGTTCGGTGGAGAAGGTCAGCTGGTCCAGCACCGGGGCGTTCTCGCGCAGCGGCAGGTAGTCCTGTCCCTGCTTGTTGAGCCAGAGCAGCAGGGCCACTTCGGTGGGATTGCCCACGCCTTTGGGCTTCTCGCCCGGGGCGGTGTCTTCGAGGAAGGCGGTGGAGTTGGCGCTGATGCCCTCGGCCACCAGGCGGCTGATGTCGTCCTCGCCCAGGTCGCCGTGGTTCTTCAGGGCGTAGAAGTTGGGCTCGTGCACCTGCATGAGGTTCTGCGTCAGCGTGCCGGTCTTGTCGGTGCAGATGGTGGTGATGGCTCCCATCGTCTCGCAGGCGTGCATCTTGCGCACCAGGTTGTTGGTGGAGAGCATGCGCCGCATGTTCAACGCCAGGCTGAGCGTGACGCTCATGGGCAGGCCTTCGGGCACGGCCACGACGATGAGGGTGACGGCCATCATGAAGTATTGCAGCGTCTGCTTCAGGGCAGGCAGCCAGTCGTTGAAGGTGTGGAAGGAAGAGAAGTCATAGTAGAGCAGCACATCCTTGATGAAGAAGATGGCGAAGGCCAGTCCGGCGGCGGTGAAGCCTATCTTGCCGATAAGGTTGGCCAGGCGCGTCAGCTGGATGTTCAGCGGGGTGGGTTCGGTGGTCTGCTCGGTGCTCTGCCGGGCCACTTTGCCTATCTCCGTGGCGTCGCCCACGGCGTCCACGCACATCGAGCCGTGTCCGTCCACCACGGTGGTGCCGCGCAGCACGCGGTTGGAGGCGTAGGTGGCGTCCTCGTCGAAGTCGGCCTCGACGGTGGTCTTGCTGACGACGGGCTCGCCCGTCAGGTTCGATTCATTGACTTGCAGGGAGATGGACTCGAACAGCTGTCCGTCGGCGGGCACCTCTTCGCCCGTCTCCAGCACGACGATGTCGCCCACAACCACATCCTTGCGGGGAATCTCCTGCACGTGTCCGTTGCGGATGACCTTGACTTTCGTCTCCTCGTTCACCTGGTTCAGCAGGTCGAACTTCTTGTTGGCGTCGTATTCAAAGAAGAATCCGATGCCCGTGGCCAGCAGGATGGCGGCGATGATGCCGATGGTCTCGGCATATTCGTTCTCCACGATGGAGATGACCAGCGAGAAGAAGGCGGCCACGAGCAGCACCTTGACCACCGGGTCCTGGAATTTCTCCAGATAGAGTTTCCACATGGAGGGACGTTTGGGGGGCGTCATCAGGTTGACGCCGTGTTCGGCACGGCTTTTCCGTACCTCTTCGTCGGTCAGGCCGACGTGATAGTAATTCTCTTTCATTGTGTTCATTAGGATAATAAGCCTTGTTTAGGTTTACGGGGGCAAATGTACGACAATAATTTGGGATATTAATAGCTTGTCCGGCAAAAATAAAGCCCCGCCGGGGAGGACGGAGCTTTGAATAGGGTCATACGTGTTTCAACCATTACAAGTTCTTTACCCATCTCTTTCCGGAAGGGGTCTTGAGATAGAGCCAAATACTGAAAGCTATCGCTGTCAGTACGGCAAATACGACGATTCCTGCATTCATGACTATTTTATTTGAATAGATTATTTCCTATGATAGCCATTAGGTATGCCAGTAGGCAACCTAATGCCAGCATCACCCCCAGCTTGAAGGTGAACTCACTCCCTTGGAAAAACAAGACCATCCCACCCAGTACCAAGCCGGTGTAGGTCAGTTGCGAAAGATTGAAGAAGTATCCGGCCAGCTTTTCGCGGCGGGTCTTGTCACGTTCTTTTGCCTCTTTCTTTGCTTCTTGTTGTTTCTCCCAAGTGCCCATATCTTTATATTCTACTGCAAATGTAGGTAAATGCGTTGAATAGGCAAAGCATTCTGTGACTTTTTATTCCCCCTTCTTTTTCTGTTCCTCCCGGTACTTGATGTTCCTCGGATGGTGCAGGATGATTTCGCTGCGCAGCATCTGGCGGTCGATGTGGGTGTAGATTTCGGTGGTGGCTACGGACTCGTGGCCCAGCATCTCCTGGATGGCGCGCAGGTTGGCGCCACCCTCCAGCAGGTGGGTGGCGAAGGAGTGGCGGAAGGTGTGGGGGCTGATGGTCTTGGTGATGCCGGCGCGTTCGGCCAGCTCCTTGACCAGGTGGAAGACCATGATGCGCGAGATGCGGTTGCCCCAGCGGGCCAGGAAGATGTAGTCCTCGTTGCCCGGCTTGATGCGGCCGTGGCTGCGGTCCAGGAGCCAGTAGCTGATTTCCTTGACGGCGCGGGGCGAGATGGGCACCAGCCGCTGCTTGCTGCCCTTGCCCTCGACGCGGATGAACTGTTCGTCGAAGTAGAGGTCGCTCAGCCGCAGGTTGCACAGCTCGCTGACGCGCAGGCCGCAGCTGTAGAGGGTCTCGATGATGGCGCGGTTGCGTTGTCCTTCGGGCTTGTCCATGTCCACGGCGTCGATGATGCGGTCAATTTCCTCCACCGTCAGCACTTCGGGCAGGTGGAGGCCGATTTTCGGGCCTTCCAGCAGCTCGGCGGGGTCGGCCTCCAGATAATCCGCCAGAATCAGGAAGTGGTAGAACGACTTCACGCCGGACAGGATGCGCGCCTGCGAGCGGGGGTGGATGCCGATGTCGTGCAGGCCCGCGCTGAAGCGTTGCAGGTCGTCCAGGCAGACGTCCAGGAAGTCGATGCCCTCCACGCGCAGGAAGTCCAGCAGCTTCTGCAAGTCGCGCTGGTAGGCGTCCACGGTGTTGGGCGAGAGGGACTTCTCCAACTTCAGCCACTGCACGTATTCCTTGATAATCTGTGCGTTTTGCTCCTTATTTCCGTTTTTTGATGCAGATTCCATATCTTTTCCGTACCTTTGCACGGCAAAGATAGTGCAAAAACAGGATAATATGAAGAAGATTCAGATCATCAACGGCCCCAACCTCAATCTGCTGGGCCGCCGCGAGCCGGGCGTATATGGTGCCCGGTCGTTCGACGATTGCCTGGTCGGCCTGCGCCGCCGCTATCCCGGCGTACAGATAGACTATTTCCAGTCCAACATCGAGGGCGAACTCATCAACCGCATCCACGAGGTGGGTTTCGACTACGACGGCATCATCCTCAACGCCGGGGCCTACACCCACACGTCCATCGCCCTGCAGGATGCCATCCGCGCCGTGCCCGCCCCGGTGGTGGAGGTGCACATCAGCAATGTCCATGCCCGCGAGGCTTTCCGCCATGTGTCGATGATTGCCGCGGCTTGCCGTGGCGTTGTCTGCGGCTTCGGGCTGGATTCGTACCGCCTGGCCCTGGAGGGGCTGCTCGGCGGGGACTGAGCGGGGGTGTGCCCGCCGCCGAGGCCGTCAGGTATCGGCACCCGGCGGGATAGGAGTTGTTTTATATAAAAATAAGTAAGTCGCAAGAATTAAATGATGATTTATCGGTGTGATTCTTTAGACGCAGATGACGCGGATGACGCAGATTCATTTTCTTTATTGACTGATTATCCGTTATCAAAGATTATGGCTCAGCGGCATCAGCGTCAT
>DWZE01000099.1 GCA_019118325.1 Candidatus Bacteroides intestinavium | reverse complement strand
GCGAGCAAGGACGGAGATATCTCCGGACAAGGACGGGGATATCCCCCCGCAATGCCGTGTGACTGACCGACAGGATAAAGTGTACATTGACCTTATTCCGCCAACGGGTTTATAATAATATTTTTTGTAACAAACTTTCATTGAAAAGCGGAATGTCACATTAAGAATAGGATATCAAGAATTTTTAGTATCATAAGGAGCATCTGGAGAGATGGAATTGCAAATCTTTCTTTGAAATCTGAAATATTATAAATGGATGGTGATTTTTCTTGTTTCTTTCAAAGAATCTTTTTATCTTTGTCATAGAAAAAATAGCCGCATTGATTGGATCGGGAAACTCATCAATTTTTATGAAATACCGAGACAAGCTTCGCTTCTCAATGGCGGGCCACGCCCTTCGGGGTAACCTTTGAGTCGGTGGATTACAAAGAGGACGAGCACTCAAACCATGTCATTCGGAGTTTCATCACATCATCGATGCGGCTTTCTATAAAAAAGAGGACGGTTCTTCCACTGTGAAGAATCGTCCTCTTTTCGATTTGGTGTGCGATAGGGCTATCACACGATGATGATAGTACTATCGTCAGCCTGCAATAGGCCTATTACAGGCTGACGATAAGGCATTCATTGGTTATCGCGCAGGTCTCTTACACGAACAGCCTTGCCTTCGCTTTGTGGCAGTGAGCCTTTGTTGACCAGTTTCAACTTGGGTGTGAGCAAAATCTCGTCCTTAAGTTCCCGCGTGATGTCTTTCCGTATTTTTTCCAATTCGATGTAATTGTCAGACAATAGGTTGTTGAGTTCAACCTCTACGATCATGACATCTTGATTGTGGATGGTATCCAGGGTGATGAGATAGTTGCTGCCCAGTTGCGGATAGCGTACCAGGATTTTTTCTACTTGCATCGGGAAGATGTTGACACCCTTAATGATGAACATATCGTCGCTGCGGCCTTTGATGCGGTCTATGCGTACATGGGTACGTCCGCAGGGGCATTTGCCCGGCAGGATGCGTGTCAGGTCGCGGGTACGGTAGCGGATTAATGGCATCATCTCGCGGTCGAGGGTGGTGAGCACCATCTCGCCGATTTCTCCGTCAGGGACGGGGTCACCCGTTTCCGGGTCAATGATTTCTATCAGGTAGCAGTCTTCCCAGATGTGCATGCCGTTCTGTTCCGTACATTCGAATCCTACGCCCGGGCCGTTCATTTCCGTCATACCGAAGCTGTTGTAGGCTTTGACATTCAGCAGGCGTTCAATCTTTCTGCGTTGTTCGTCGGTATGTGGCTCTGCTCCGATAACCAGCCTGCGCAGGGTGGTGGAAGTCGGGTCGATGCCCTCTTCCTGAAAGACTTCGGCCAGCCGGACGGCGTAGCTGGGGATGGCGTGCAAGGCAGTGGTGCCAAAATCGGTAATGAACTTGATCTGCCGTTTGCTGTTGCCGGCTGCGGCGGGGACGGTCAAGGCTCCCAGGCGTTCCGCGCCATATTGGAAGCCCAAGCCTCCGGTGAACATGCCGTAGCCGGAGCTGTTCTGAAAAACATCCGTTTTGCGGATGCCTACCATGTAGAGACAACGTGCTACCAGATTGGCCCATGAGTCCAGGTCGTGTTTGGAATGCACGATGACGGTCGGTGTGCCTGTAGTGCCGCTCGACGAATGGATGCGTACTCCATCTTCACGCATATTGCCTGCCACCAGCCCGAATGGATAGTTCGCACGCATATCGGCCTTGGTCGTGAAGGGCAATTGGCGTATGTCCTCGACGGAATGAATATCTTCGGCCGTAATGCCGCACTCCTTGAAAACTTTTCCGTAGTAGGGCGAGTGTGAGGCAATGCGGATGGTCTTTTGAAGGCGTTGCACCTGTAGTGCGCGCAACGCCTCCCGAGGCATGGTTTCTATGTCTTCTTCCCAATATTTGCTATTCATGGTTTATGTAATGCTGTTGTTTAGTTGTTGATTATTGGGGTTGTATCATTCTCTCGGCAATTTGTTTTCCGGCTTCCAACGCTTTCAGGTTCATCTCCACGATGTTTTCGCCTTTGCGCTGGAAGATATCACGGATGCTGTCTTGTATCTTGTCGTAGCCAATGCCCAGAAAGGGGACTGTGGCTCCCAGCAACACGATGTTGGCCACGCGCGGGCTGCCAATGTCCTTGGCTGCTTGATTCACGTCCAGCAGGATGTGGTGCGAGAGGCGGTCTATTTCTGTCGTGACAGCTTCTTCCGCCGGATAGTTGGGGATATTGACAAAGGGTGCGGCGTTGGTCACCAGCCATCCCTCCGGACTCAGATAGGGCAGGTAGCGTAGGGCCTCCATCGGCTCCAAGGAGATGATGAGGTCGCACTTGCCTGTGGGAATCAGGTCGGAGGCAATGGGACGGTCGCTGAGGCGCAGGTTGGATTGTACGTCTCCTCCGCGTTGGCTCATGCCGTGTACTTCGGCTTGTTTCAGGTATAATCCGTCTTTGAGGGCTGCCTGGCCGATGACGGCGGCGATGGAGAGGATGCCTTGTCCTCCCACGCCTGAAAGTATGATGTCTTTCTTCATGGCTGTTTACTTTGCTTGTTTTCTTTTCTTGCGTGCTAATGTTTGTATGCATTCGCGGCGTGGGATGATGACCGATACGCCGGGATACAGCAGTTCCTCGCGGAGAATCCGCTCCATCTCCTCATAGTTCTTTTTCAAGGGGATGACTACGCGGATATGTTCCGGCTCTACGCCGATACCTGCGCAGATGCTCTCCAGGCGTCCGGTTCCGGCCGAGTCTTGTCCGCCTGTCATGGCGGTGGTTTCATTGTCAGAGATGACAATGGTCACGTTGGCCTGTTCGTTGACACAGTCCAGGAGTCCCGTCATGCCGGAGTGGGTGAAGGTGGAGTCTCCGATGACGGCTACGGCCGGATAGATGCCTGCGTCTGCCGCTCCTTTGGCCATCGTGATGGAGGCGCCCATGTCTACACAGGAGTGGATGGCATGGAAGGGGGCGCCTGCTCCGAGCGTGTAGCATCCGATGTCGCCGAACACGCGATGTCCGGGGAATTCCTCGCGCAGCACTTTGGTGAGGATGGTGTACATGTCGCGGTGCCCGCATCCCTCGCACAAAGCAGGCGGACGCATCTCTACGATGGAAGGTATGGCAAAGGTGGACTTGTTTTCAAAGCCCAAGGCGCGGGCAACGATGTCCGGATTCAGTTCTCCGTCCGGTGGCAGGGTGCCGTCCATGCGTCCTTTCACACGCAGGGCATTGCCCAGGTAGCCTTTCAGTTGTTTTTCCACGAAGGGTTGTCCGTCTTCAATGACCAGAAGTGTGTCGCATTCGGCGGCAATTTTCATCAGTTGCTTGCGGGGGAGGGGGTATTGTCCGATTTTCAGTACCGGGTGCGGGCAGCCGTCAGGATAGTTCTCCATCAGGTAGTTGTAGCCAATACCGCAGGCTACGATGCCCAGGCTCTTGTCTGTCCCGTCCGTATATAAGTTGTAGGGCGATTCTTCCGAGGCTTGTACCAATGCCGGTTGTTTCTCTAATAGGGCGTGATAGCGCTGACGGGCAATGCCGGGCAGAAGTACAAACTGGCGGGCATCGTCCACGGCAGGCAATGTCGGAGGAATTTGGGCTTCCCGGCATTCCACACCGGCGCGTGAATGAGCCAGGCGGGTGACCAGACGCATCAATACCGGTTCTCCAGTCTTTTCGGAGAAATCGAATCCGGAGCGGGCCATGTCGTAAGCCTCTTGCTGATTGCTGGGTTCGTACATGGGGATGAGGGAAAAGTCGCCATAAAAGCGGCTGTCTTGCTCGTTTTGTGAGGAGTGCATGCCGGGGTCATCGGCAGCCACGACCATCAATCCTCCCCTTACGCCTGTGATGCCGGCATTGACAAAGCAATCCGCGGCCACGTTCATGCCCACGTGTTTCATGCACACCATGGCTCGCTTGCCGGCAAAAGACATACCCAAGGCAGCTTCCATGGCCGTCTTCTCGTTGGCCGACCAGCGGCTGTGTACTTTCCGTTCGGCGGTTTCGGGAGCCCCTTGTATATATTCGGTGATTTCGGTAGAGGGAGTGCCCGGGTAGGCGTAGACACCGGAAAGTCCGGCATCCAACGCTCCTTGTGCAAGGGCTTCGTCTCCCAATAAGAGTTGTTTTTTCATCATCATGGTTTGTTAGTCAGGGTTGAAAATATCAATAATTCTGCAAATATACGGTTTTTGCTGATAGTTCGTTTCCTTTTCAGTGGAAAATCTTCCGTTTGTTCAATGCCTGTTGGTATCGGCGGGCATTGCGCAGGTGGTCAGCATAATTGGAAGCGAAGTTGTGTCGGCCGGAGAAGTCCTCCTTGGCGCACATATAGAGGTAGTTGTGCCGGGCATAATCCAGCACGGCGTCCAGGCCTTCGGGGGTAGGGATGCGGATGGGGCCGGGGGGAAGTCCGGTGTAGCGGTAGGTATTGTAGGGGGAATCCAGGGTCAGGTCGGCATACGTCACCCGTTGCCGCCCGAAATCGCCGATGGCAAAACGTACTGTCGGGTCGGCCTGCAGGGGCATGCCCCGTTGCAGGCGGTTGATGTAGAGGCCTGCCACAATGGGCTTTTCCTCCTTGGCGTTGGTTTCTTCCTCTACAATGGAGGCTAAAGTGGCTACTTCGGCAGGCGTCATACCCAATGCTTGAGCTTTGGCTCGGCGGTCTTTATTCCAGAAACGTTCGTGTTCCTGCACCATTCGCTGTAGGAAATCCTCGGCAGGCATATCCCAATAGACTTCATACGTGTTGGGAATGAACAAGGCGGGCAGGGTTTGGCGGTCGTATCCCAGCGAGGCGATGTGCAGGCTGTCTGTCAGGAGGCGGGCGATATCAGCGGAGTCTGTCATCAGTTGTCGTCCGACATTGCGGGCCAGGCGGTCCAACTGCCGCACACTGCCCACCACGAGGTTCATCGGTTCCTGATAGCCCCAGCGCAGGCGACTCAGGACGTGGTAGACGTTTTCTCCGGGGCGTATGGCATAGCGTCCTGTCCGGATGTGCCGGTCGTATTCCCGATAGGCGGCCATCCAGCGGAAGCCGATGAAGATTTTCGGATTCCCGGCTTTTTCCACCTTACAATATATAGAGTCTATCGTGTCGTCCCGGTCGATATAGAGGTAGGCGGTATCTGTGGGGCGGAAGAGGGGACCGAACCATAGATAAGCCAATGTGCCCGCACAAGCCATGCCTATGCCTGCGGCGACAATGGTCAGGAGTAAGATGAGTTTCTTTTTATTCTTTTTCATGGGGCAAAGATAAGGATTTTCTTTGAATCATTGTTTGGCAAAGGCCTATCCTTGTGCTCGCAAAAGGCGGGGCTTGTGCTCGAGAAGGCCGTTGCTTTGCCTGGAGGGGTGGGAAGAAATAAAAAAAGAGATGCATCCGCATCTCTTTTCTGGAGCCGTTAGCCAGACTTGAACTGGCGACCTACGCGTTACGAATGCGTTGCTCTACCAACTGAGCTATAACGGCATTGCTTGGTGTGTCTCGTTTACGGGGTGCAAAGGTACAACATTATTTGGAAACAGCAAGCGATTTGCCGTTTTTTTTAATGAAAAAGTTGGCTGGGGATATAAAAAGGGGCTTTCGGGAGGCAAAATCAGGCATTTCGTGCGCTTTTAAGAAAAACTTAGAGTCTGTTCGGAGGGGACATAAGCAAAAAAGCATTAACTTTGTGCCCGATTTAGGTCATGCGAACAGATAATAATCATTCACTGAAAATCTTTTTATGCGTAGAATTATTCTGTTTTTTTCTCTGATGTTTGCAATAGCCGGTACCGTAATGGCCCAGCAAATGACAGACGATCAGATTATTGAGTATGTGAAGAGTGCCAACCAGGCAGGGAAAAACCAGCAGCAGATTGCTGCAGAACTGATGCGCCGGGGCGTGACACGAGAGCAAGTGGAGCGCCTGCGTGCCAAGTATGAAAAAAGTGAGCGGGAAAAACTCCCCACCACCAGCCAGGATGTCGTGCGGAGTCGTGCGCGTGTCGATGAAGAAACTGTGACGCAAACGGAACTCTCCCAGATGCAAGGGGGAATTCTGCAAGGTGCTGATTCTGCTTCCGTAGTTCAACCTCGGAGAGCGACAGCCTCTTCCCGGCAGATATTCGGCCATAACGTCTTCACGAATCCCAACCTGACGTTCGAACCCAATACCAATGTGGCAACGCCTGCTGACTATCGGTTGGGACCGGGCGATGAGGTAATTATTGATGTATGGGGAGCTTCCGAAACGACCATACGCGAGACCATTTCGCCGGAAGGCAGTATTTTGGTCAGCAACCTCGGGCCTGTTTATCTGAGTGGCAAGACCGTGAAAGAAGCCAATGAATATTTGAAAGACGAGTTTACCAAGATATATTCGGGGGTGTCGGGCGACGTGCCTAACACACAAGTGAAGCTGACATTGGGCGAAATCCGTTCCATCCAGGTGAATGTGATGGGCGAGGTGGCCGTGCCGGGCACTTATACTTTGTCTTCCTTTGCATCTGTGTTTCATGCGCTTTATCGGGCGGGAGGAGTCAACGAAATCGGTAGCTTGCGCAGCATCCGGGTTGTGCGTGAAGGCTCTGTCATCGCGGATTTGGATGTGTATGATTTTATCTTGAAAGGCAAGATGAAGGATGACATCCGTTTACAGGATGGAGATGTGATTCTGGTTCAGCCTTATCAGTCATTGGTAGAGATACAGGGAAAAGTGAAACGTCCGATGTTCTATGAGTTGAAGCCGGGTGAAACCGCCAGTCTTTTGCTGGATTATGCCGGCGGCTTTACCGGGGATGCGTATAAGAAAGCCATTCGTGTCATCCGTAAGAGCGGGCGTGAACTTCAAGTGTATAACGTGGATGATAAGGATTTTACGTCCTTCTCTATGGACGATGGAGATGCCGTAACGGTCGATTCCATTATCCAACGCTTCGAAAACCGGGTGGAACTCCGTGGAGCGGTCTATCGTCCCGGCCTTTATCAGCTGGATGGCGAGATGAATACCGTGAAGCAATTGGTGGAAAAGGCTGAAGGCGTCCGTGGCGATGCTTTCTTGAATCGTGCCATCCTGGATCGGGAACGCGATGATTTGGAGCATGAGGTCATTCAGCTGGATATGAAAGGCATCTTGAACGGGACAGTGGCTGATATCCCGTTGCAGAAGAATGACGTAGTTTATATCCCCAGCATCCATGACCTGAAGGAAGAAGCTACATTGACCATTCATGGCGAAGTGGCCAATCCGGGGACCTATCTCTATTCTGAGAATACAACGATAGAAGACCTTGTCGTGCAGGCCGGCGGTTTGCTGGAAGCTGCAGCCACTACGAAAGTGGAGGTGGCCCGGCGTGTGAAGGACCCCAAGAGTGCTGAATTCAGTACCGTAGTGGGAGAGACTTTTGTCTTTAATCTGAAAGACGGCCTTTTGGTAGGCGAAGGCAGCGATGATTTCCATTTGGAGCCTTTTGATGAAGTGTATATACGCAAAAGTCCAGCCTATTTTGCTCAGCAAAACGTGATGGTGGGCGGTGAAGTGCTGTTCAGTGGAAACTATGCCTTGACCAAGAAAAACGAACGTCTGAGTGACCTGGTGGAGAAGGCCGGAGGCGTTACTCCGGATGCGTATGTGCGGGGAGCACGGCTGATTCGTCGGATGACGGAAGACGAGAAAAGACGTCGGGATGCTACCCAACGTCTGGTGCAAACCGGCGGACAGGATTCCATATCGGTCAGCATGCTGGATTTGTCGGATTTCTATTCAGTAGGCATCAATCTGGAGGGTGCCTTGGCGGAACCGGGGTCGGATGATGACCTGGTGTTGCGTGAGGGAGATGTCCTGTATGTGCCGGAATATGTCAGCACGGTCAAGATCAATGGTGCTGTGATGTATCCCAATACAGTTACTTATAAGAAAGGCGAGAATCTGAAGTATTACATCAATCAGGCCGGAGGCTTCGGCAACAATGCCAAGAAGAAAAGGGCCTATGTGGTCTATATGAATGGCACGGTGTCGCGTCTTCGTTCCCGGAACTCCAAGGCCATAGAGCCCGGCTGCGAGATTATTGTCCCGAGCAAAGAGAAGCGGGAAAAGATGTCTCCCACCGAGATTCTCAGCATAGGAACCTCTACGGCTTCTTTGGCGACCATGATAGCTACCATAACCAATCTGTTTAAGTAAATGTGAGGAAATGAGTGAACTGACCCAACAACAGACTGTCTCTCCGCAACAGCCGGAGGAGCAGGAGATCGATTTGATAGAGCTTGCCCAAAAGGTATGGGCCGAGCGTAAATTGGTGTTCAAGGCTTGTGGCATTGCTGTCATTGTGGCTCTGGTGGTGGCTTTCAGCATTCCCAAGGAGTATGCAACCAGTGTCACGTTGGCACCCGAGACGGGAGGTAAGAGTGTTTCCGGAAGCATTGGGGCTTTGGCCAGTATGGCAGGTATTAACTTGGGCGCATCTTCCGGAGAAGATGCCTTGTCGCCGGAACTTTATCCCGATATCGTAAGTTCAACTCCTTTCTTGATCAACTTGTTTGATGTGAGGGTAAAAAGTGAAGAGGCTGAGGTGGACACGACGTTGTATGCTTATCTGAAGGAGTATCAGCGTTCTCCTTGGTGGAGTGCGGTTACTTCTGCTCCTTTCAAGGTCTTGGGATGGACCATGTCCCTTTTCCGTGATGAACAACCGGAAGAAGGGGATGCGAAATTGGATCCATTCCACTTGACGAAGGAAGAATCGGGCATCGCAAAAGCCTTAAGTAGCCGCTTGGCTGTTTCGGTAGATAAGAAGACGGGCGTAACGACCTTGACGGTGACTATGCAGGATGCCTTGATATCCGCCTCCTTGACGGATACCGTCATGCACAGTTTGCAGAACTATATCACGGATTATCGTACCAACAAAGCCCGTCATGACCTGGCTTATATGGAGAAATTATATGATGAGGCCAAGCAGGATTATACGGAGGCTCAGCAAAAATATGCTCAGTTTGCGGATGCTAATCTGAACATATCCCGTCTGGTTTATCGTGCCGAGCAGGAGCGTCTGCAAAATGAGATGAACCTGGCCTATCAGATGTACACGACCGTGTCTCAGCAGTTGCAGATGGCCAAGGCCAAGGTGCAGGAGATTACGCCTGTCTATACGGTGGTGCAGCCGGCTACGGTGCCTTTGCGTGCGGCCAAGCCTAATAAACTGATGATTTTGGTAGGGTTTGTATTTCTGGCTGGCGTGGGCAGCGTGGGATGGATTCTGTTTGTGAAGGATTTCATCAGGAACTGGAAAAAATCAGAAGCCGCTGCTCAGCCGGAACCTGAAACGGTGTGATGCTCTTAGACTAAAGCGTATAGTATAATAATAATAGTATAATAATAGAAGAAGAGCGGATGGTGTCCGAAACGCCATCCGCTCTTTTACTGTTCGCCCAGCACGAACATTCTCTAACCGGTGCAAGTCCGCAACACGCCCGATAGCGGGAAGTGTATAGCCAATAGCAAGGGTGTCCATCGCGAGTTGGAATCTGAAGGAAGCTGGCGGCAAACATCTGGCCTGACGAACAGAAACTTGATATAAGGCTGGTGGGCATGGATGAGATTACAGTACAAATCAAAGTCCAATAGCTATACGGGAATGCCCTAAGTAAATCAAGCAGGTATAAGATGGAAAGAGGATGTCCTTAACTGGGGAGGTCTTATGGACGTGTGGAGGATGTTTTTTGAAGCACGGAGTAAAGCTTGCCATAAGAAGTCAGCCGATGTCATAGTACCCGATAATTTATCTGCTCTTGTCGGGGAAGGACTGAACCATTAGTCAATTGAGCAGTAAATGAAAGTTACCCTATGGAGGAAAGAAAGCAGAAAATACCGGTGTCAACAGGTAGCCGCCCTCAAAAGGATAGCCCGGAATGCGAAAGCTATGAGGGGGTGCAGACTTTCATGGTCATAACTGAAAACAACCTCAAGGAAGTGCAATTTGAACGGGGAAACCTGCTTGAGTTCATCCTCTCGCCCGGAAACCTTAACCGTGCGTATATGCAAGTTAAGCGTAATCACGGCAGTTGTGGAGTAGACGGATTGTCAACCGAGCAATTGGGCGACTATCTGAAAGAGCACAAAGATGAACTCATGGCATCCCTGCAATCGGGCCGATACCGTCCGAATCCCGTCCTTCGTGTAGAGATACCGAAGGATAATGGGAAGAAACGTCCCCTTGGTATCCCGACGGTGGTGGACAGGGTAATCCAACAGGCCATCAGCCAAATACTGAGTCCTATTTATGAGCGCCAGTTCAGCGACAACAGCTTTGGCTTCCGTCCTCATCGGAGCTGTCACAAGGCACTAGGACGAGCGCAGGAATATATAACCCAAGGCTATAAGTACTGTGTATCCCTAGACCTTGAACGCTTCTTCGACACGGTAAACCACAGTATGCTGATAAGGATACTGTCCCGCACCATACGTGACGGACGTGTCCTGTCGCTCATCCACAAGTACCTGACGGCAGGTGTGATGTTTAAACGTAGCTATGAGGAAAGTGCCGGAGGTGTTCCCCAGGGAGGTCCTTTAAGTCCCCTGTTGGCAAACATCATGCTTAACGAACTGGACAAGGAACTAATCCGGAGGGGACACAAGTTTGTCCGCTATGCGGATGACTGCCTGATACTATGCCGTAGCAAGCGTGCTGCCGAGCGTGTCCGTAATAGCATCTCCATTTTTATCGAATCAAGACTTCATCTGAAAGTGAATCGAGACAAGACGGAGGTGTCCTATGCAGGCAAGGTAAAGTATTTAGGTTACTCCTTTTACATGCTGAAAGGAAAGTGCCGTCTGCGCTTGCATCCCCAATCAGTTGCCAAGATGAAAGCGAAACTAAAAGAGCTGACATCAAGAAGTAACGGTTGGGGTTATGCAAGAGTGAAAGAGAGGCTTAATCAATTTGTCAGCGGATGGATGAACTACTTTAAATTGGCAGATATGCGAAACATCCTCCAGTCGACAGATGAGTGGCTTCGTCGCCGGATACGCAGTTATGTATGGAAGAGTTGGAAGAAGATTGGCACAAAGTTTAAGAACCTTATGAAATGTGGCATTGACAAATGGAGGGCATGGCAATGGGCTAATACCCGCAGTGGGTATTGGAACGTGGCAGGAAGTCCGATATTATGTCGAGCCATGAATAATGAGAGACTAAAACACCAAGGGTACCCTTGCCTTGTGGACTTATATGTCAAATTGCATCAGCACTAAGGAACCGCCGTATGCCGAACGGCACGTACGGTGGTGTGAGAGGTCGGAAAACGAAAGTAGGAAGAAAACTACTTCGTTTTCCTCCT
>DWZE01000098.1 GCA_019118325.1 Candidatus Bacteroides intestinavium | reverse complement strand
GACACGGATGGGTTGTTCGCCCGGATTATCGGGAAAATCAGCGCACTTACAATCCTACAATACATTAACTACAAAAACAACAAGCCCATTGGCAGAGTCAAGTATGCGCTGACTTAATTCCGCCAACGGGTTATATAGTGAATTTTTCCCATGTCGCGTAAACTTTAATTTTAAATGATTAGATACTTATCTCCGCTTTTGTCCGAAGATATCTCCGTCCTTGTCCGAAGATATCTCCGCCCTGGCCCGGAGATATCCCCGCTCGTAGGCTTTCATGCCCCAATTAATTCCGCCAACGGGTAATGAATGTCCGCATTCTACCCAATAATGCTTTCCTATGCTTCAATCGACATAGAAGCAAGGATAAATGGTCATAGAAGCAAGGATAAATGCCCACAGAAACTTGCTTCAATGCTTTCATCATCTATTTGGGGAAATTGCGGACATTTATCAAAGATATTTCTAAAGAGTGACACATGTTGCCTGAACGTGCCTGACCAATCGGGCGGATTTGACCTACTTTTTTGTTCAGGGAAAGTTTAATGAACGAATAGAGGCCATAATTCAGCAAAAATGATTAACTTCGCGGAATCAACCGGGAGGCTTACTCCGGCACTGCGTACAGGTATGCCTGCGAGTACGGGCGGAGGAGCTTGTAAGCACGGGCGGAATAGCTGCTAAATAGCCGCCTCATCATCAGTATTTATAGTTATACAGAGAAATATGATAGAATACCTTAAAGGAGAAATAGCCGAACTGACCCCTGCCACTGCCGTCATTGATTGCAATGGCGTAGGATATGCAGCCAATATCTCCCTCAACACCTACTCCGCCATCCAAGGCAAGAAGGACTGCAAACTGTATATTTACGAAGCCATACGCGAAGACGCCCACGTGCTCTTCGGCTTTGCCGACCGCCAGGAGCGGGAGTTGTTCCTGCTGCTCATCTCGGTGTCCGGCATCGGAGGTAATACTGCGCGCATGATTCTCTCTGCCCTCTCGCCGAGCGAGCTCATCAATGTCATCAGCAACGAGAATGCCAACCTCTTGAAAAGTGTGAAAGGCATCGGCCTGAAAACGGCACAACGCATCATCGTAGACCTGAAAGACAAGATTAAGACCGGAGCCGTAGCCCTGGCGGCCAGCAACGGGGGAACCACCTCCCTCCTGCCTGCCAACAATGAAGTGATGGACGAGGCCGTAGCCGCTCTCACCATGCTGGGCTTTGCCCAAGGGCCCTCGCAGAAAGTCGTGATAGGCATCTTGAAAGAAGAGCCTTCCGCCACCGTAGAACAAGTCATCAAACTGGCATTGAAAAGATTATGAATATCCCTCTTCTTACCTGGCTGAAAGCCAACGGACGGCGGCAAGCATTACCCGGCGACAAGTGGTACCTGGACTTTGCCGCCAACTTGTGGCCGGCTGTCCGGCAATCTTCCCTCTTCCGAAACTGCAACCACGACGTGCAGGAACAAGCTGTCCTGTCCTTGGTCTTGTATTTCCAAGACGCCATAGCCCAAAACGGCGGATGGAAACATTTCACTGAACTCTATCGCGAACGATATGGCAATCTCCTCCCCTTCTACAAACCGGAAGAAAGCTATGCGGATGACGAAATCAACCCGGAAGACGTAGCCCTGGTATTATGGAGCAACTTGGCCCGTCCTGCCTCGGAACGACCGGATGACTTTACCCTGTGCAACCCCGAAGACGAACGGTTGGAGGCCTTGTGCGGCATGGCCTATGACTTAATGGATGTGGCCTTCGAAGAAGCTCCTGTCAATGAAACGCCTTCCCGGCCGTGGATGAGGGGCACGAAAGAATTGCGAATCCTCCCCACACCACCCCCCGAAATTCTCCCCACACCCGACATGAACGAGAATGCCCGCCGATGCTTAGAACATTCGGGCGGACATCCACTGCTCTATTTCTCCGATTATGACGAACTCATCCGTTTCTTCGCAAAGGTATTGGGATGGGAAGGACAAAACATTCTGCCCGACTTGGCGAAAGAAAAGGAATTCGTCCTCTTTGCCAATACGAAAGGCATCTTGCTGGCCCACGACGTAGCCGCCTATTTCCGCGACTCCCACAATCCGCAGTATGACGAATCACGCGCCACGACCGAAGGCTACCGCCTCTTCTGCCAGCCCGGCCTTTGTCCGTTCGACCTTTTGCGGTTCGGCATGCAGGCAGGATATTTGTCCGATGCCCGCTTCCCCTTCCACCACGGGAAGAGCCTCTTGCAGGAAAACTGGGATTTCGTGGCGCGCTATTATCTGGGCGAGTATTACGAAGGAGACTAAAGTTCGATGATTTCCTCCGGAGCCTGTGTCAGTTTCTCCAGTCCGTCGGCGGTCACCGCCCAGGAATTTTCAATGCCCACCGGCCCCACCTCGGGCAACACAATCTTCGGCTCCAAGGCAAAGACCATACCCGGCTCCAATACCTGCTTCATACGAGGAGCAATCACCGGTACCTCGTTGATTTCCAAACCTATGCCGTGACCAATGAACTTGGCCTGCTGGCCGATGCCCATAAAGCAGTCTGCCCATCCGGCACGGGTCACCACCTCCAAAGCCGCTTGGTACAAATCCTCACCTGTCACACCGGGCTTGGCAAGAGAGGATACTTTTTCCTGCACCTCCAGGCAAACCTGATGAGCATCATATGCCTTCTGAGGCAGGCGTCCAACCGAATAGACACGACTCATGTCGCACATGTAGCCGAAGAAATTTCCCCCCAGGTCCACCATGACACTCCGTCCGGGTTTCAGCAAGGTCCCGTTGGCGCCTCCGGGCAATGAAGGATCAACCCCTGCACCTCCCAAAGCGAAGTCATACGGACTGGGAGCCGCGGCATTATCACCCGTCAGCACACTTCCCATAAAGATTTCCATGCTCCGTCCGAAAACCCGGAAAATACCCAGGCACCCTTCCAGACGCATCAAACGCTCAATCTCGATGGAAAGGCCACTGTCGGTCATGCCCTCCACGTACACGGAAGGTATCTGTGCGTATGCACGGGCATGTGCCGCAGCCGAACGACGGAACAACTCCAGTTCCATCTCGGTCTTCACGCTACGTGCCCGGCGTATCAGCGAAGTCCCGCAAGGCAAGACCTCTGAAGCAGGAAAACAAGCCGCCAAACGCGCATACTCATTGTAAGGCAACTCGTCTCCCTCCAACATCAAACGCCTCGGCAGAGAGAGTCCGTTTTCTTGCAACAGATCAGGCATTTGTTCCGGCTTGCGGATGGAGTGTATATGTTCACCGTCCAGGTTGTTCGGACGCTTGACAAACAGATGGGCAGGCCCGTCCAAGGGAAGATACAAATATCCGCTGACCACTTGGCCAAACGTATAAATCAGATTCACATTGCATGTAATAAGGGCGGCATCAATCTTTTGTTCCGCCATCAGGGCGCGTATCTTGTCACGCCGCAGCTTGAGTTCGGATTGTAACATAAATGATAATTTATCTTTGAGGAGTTAGAGGGAGTTATAAGGAGTTAGAGGGAGTTATAGGCCAATAGTTGGTCCGGCGATTTCCGGCATCAGCCATGCAAATCTGGTATTCTGGTATTGGCCTTTAACTCCTTGAGCGGAGCGATAACTCCGTCTAACTCC
>DWZE01000097.1 GCA_019118325.1 Candidatus Bacteroides intestinavium | reverse complement strand
GGGTGAGCCGCTGATTGGAGTAAGCGTATTAGTGAAAGGTACTACTGCGGGAGCGATTACCGATTTCGACGGTAAGTTTTAACTTTTTAATAATTTCAAGTGCCTTCTCATATCTGTGCTGTTTGATGTAGATTTTGGCCAAAGTTTCTGTAAAACAGCTTTCGTCCAACTCTTCTCCGGCAACAGGCTCTTTCGCATCCGCATCCGGAGCAGAAACCGCCGGCGTTTCAGAAATTCCGACAGATACCGGTTGTTCCGACTGCTTCTGTATGAAACTGTCTATCAAGTTCTGCCCACGCAACTGTGGTGCCTCGGACGCCTTTTCTTCCTCGTTTCCGGCTTCATCTTCCTGCAGCAGATAGGCCGTATAGTCCATCGCATAATCCAGCCCCCCTACCGGCAACGGCTGACGCTCTTCCTCCGGTGCCTGGGCCAAGAAAGCATCAATCAAGGTCAGCGTACGGTCGCCGCCCTCTGCCGCCTCCGATACAGCCGATAGCGGCTCAGCCAGCAAATGGCGGGCATACTGTCCGCCTTCCGTCTGCTGGAACAGCACCGCACGGTCGGCCACATAGGGAACGGCCTTGTGCAGCACCTCACCGAAACCGCTGTCAGACAATTCGTAGAGATTTTTCAGATACAACAGCCATCCGGACTGAAAATAGGGATATTGCGCCAGCACGCCGCGCAATTCGTCTGCCGTCTCACGGCTCAACGATTCGGGATGCTCCATCCACTGCTGTAAAAGTGCCGATGTCATGCCGCCCATTACCAGTTAGCTACCGTCGAGTTGAAAATCTGTTCCGTGATGTCCTCAATCATCAGGGGAATCAGCTGGTCCTGCACAGCCGTCAGCAGTTGCGTGGACTCATACGTCTGAAAGGCCGAAAATGGCTGCTCGAAGTCCTCCTCGTGGTTCGTGTTGTTGACATAACGCACATTGACCGTCAGCGTCAGCTTCACCTCCGATGAATAACCGCTGGCATCCACACCCTGGTTATACTGGTTGTAACCGGTGATTTCGCCGCTTATCTCCAAATCGCCCCCCGAATTGACCAGCTGCAAACGGGTCTGCTGGATAAACATGTCCTTCAGTTCCTGGTTGAACTGGATGGCCAAAGGTGCGTAGACGTATTCCGACTGATTCTGGAACTCGGCGATGGAAACGGTCTTCACCTTATTATAATCTATAGATGTGATGGGGGCAAGACCCAACTGAATCTTGCAGGAGGTCACCAGAAAAGGCAGGGCGCACAAGGCGATGACCGGCATTATTTTCTTAATCCAAACCATATTCTTTAATTTTTCTGTATAACGTACGCTCGGAGATGTTCAGGTCCTGGGCCGCGCTCTTGCGTCTGCCATGATGCTTCTCGAGGGCCTTGCGGATCATCTCCTTCTCTACATCGTCCAACGACAAAGATTCTTCCACATATTCCTCCGTATCCTGGATGTCGGCAGCATCCACAGTGGAAGGCTGCTTCACCGGTTGACGGATGATGGTGGGCATATTCGTTTCGACCGGTGCGGGAACTATGGCAGGAGGCTGCGCATAGAAAGTCGGATTCGCAGGATTGTTTCCGGCAGGGACAGTCCCGCGCTCCGTCATAATCTCATGGACCAGTTTCTTCAGTTCGGTCACATCCTGGCGCATGTCGAAGAGCACCTGATAGAGAATCTCACGCTCGCTCTCGAAGCTCTTCTCCCGCCTGCCCGACAAGGCCGGCAGGTGCTGCACGTTGTCCTGCTCGGGCAGGTAGTTCTTCAAAATGGCTGAAGTAATGTCGCGGTTGGTCTCGATGATGGAAATCTGTTCGGTGATGTTCTTCAGCTGGCGGACATTGCCCGGCCATGCATAAGCCATCAGCATCTGCTTGGCATCTTCCGTCAGCTGGATGGCAGGCATGTGATACTTCTCCGCAAAATCCGAAGCGAACTTACGGAACAGCAGGACCACATCTTCCCCCCTCTCCCGCAAAGGCGGAATCTGGATGGGCACCGTGTTCAGACGATAGAACAGGTCTTCACGGAAACGTCCGTCGGCAATGGCCTGCCTCAGATTGACGTTGGTAGCCGCCACGATGCGAACGTCAGTCTTCTCCACCTTGGAGGAACCCACCTTGATGAATTCGCCGCTCTCCAACACACGGAGCAAACGGGCCTGCGTGGGCAGGGGAAGCTCGCCCACCTCGTCCAGAAAGATGGTGCCGCCATTGGCCTCGCCAAAATAGCCTTTGCGTTCACCGATAGCTCCCGTGAAGGCACCCTTCTCATGTCCGAAGAGTTCCGAATCAATGGTTCCTTCGGGTATGGCGCCGCAGTTGACCGCTATGTATTGGCCATGCTTGCGCCGGCTGTACTGATGAATAATCTGCGGGAAGCTCTCCTTACCCACACCACTTTCACCGGTAATCAGCACAGACAAGTCCGTCGGCGCTACCTGGATGGCTATGTCGATGGCCCGCGTCAGGCCCGCGTTATTGCCAATGATGCCAAAACGCTGCTTGACTTGTTGTATTTCAGCCTTTGTCATAATGCTTACAATTCCTCCTCTGCATTGTCAAGTTTCAGTTTGTCACTGTCATCCCGCTTCTCGTAATACTGCTTGCGCAACGGATTGGCCCGTGCCGCCTTTTCGCGCTGACGGTTGCGGAATACGTCGATAGCCACATAGACTGCCTGGCGAAAAGAATCCTCCGAAGCAATGCCCTTCCCGGCAATGTCGTAGGCCGTCCCGTGAGCGGGCGAGGTGCGTACCACAGGCAGACCGGCCGTGAAGTTTACCCCCTCGTCCATGGCCAAAGCCTTGAAAGGAGCCAATCCCTGGTCGTGATACATCGCCAGGATGCCGTCGAAGTGCGTAAAATTGCTCGACCCCATGAAGCCGTCTGCCGGATAAGGGCCAAAGCACAGTATTCCCTTGGCCGCCATCTCCTTCATGGCGGGGATGATAATCTCTTCTTCTTCGGTGCCCAGCAAACCGCCGTCCCCAGCATGAGGATTCAGGGAGAAAACGGCAATGCGCGGCGCACTGATGCCAAAATCCTGCTTCAGTGAACGGTCGAAGATAGCCAGTTTTTCCTTTATCAGCTCCTGCGTCAAGGTCGAGGCTATCTGGCTGACCGGGATATGCCCCGTCACCAACGCTACGCGGAAATCTCCTTTCATCAATATCATCAAGGCCTTGTCACCATTGCCCAACCGCTGTTCGATGTACTCCGTATGTCCGGGGAAGTCAAACTGGTCTGAATGAATCGTGTGTTTATTAATGGGAGCCGTGACCAGGACGTCAATCAAGCCGGCCTTGTATTCCTCCACAGCCCGCTCCAAGGCATCCAATGCGGCCTTTCCGGCCGAAGCATCGGCTTTGGAGAATTCCACCTTCACTTCATCATCCGTACAGTTCACCACGCTCAAGCGGTCCGGTGCCACCTCGGAAGCTGAATTCACAATGCTGAAGTTGGTGGATAAATCCAACGACTTACGGTGATAGGCAGCCACTTTCGGCGAGCCGTATATCACCGGCGTACACAATTCCAACATCATCGGGTCGGCAAAAGTCTTCAGAATTACTTCGTAGCCGACTCCGTTTATATCACCCTGCGTGATACCTATTCTTATTTTATTTTCTTCCATATCTACTCTTTTTTTAAGGTTGCATTCTTATTTATCTTCAGTTTCCTCATCACCGGGCAGCTTCAGCGTATAGAGCGATGCCTCCATCTGCCTGATCAGGTTGCGCTTCATACGGTCCGGTGCATACACGAACACTTCGCACACCACCACCCGCTGATGAACCTTGTCTACCCGCATATGGGACACGAACGGACCGCCCATGAAGTCGCCCTTCACCCGCCACAGGCCCCGGACCTCGCAAATGGTGTCTCCGCCTTGAGCGAAGAGGCGCACATCGGTCATCAGCGAATCTGTCGCCATGTACATGCCTGCGTACGCGCCGGGGATATTCTCCTTCATCACCGAATCGCGCTTGTGGATGAAGCCGGCTTTGGTAAAGGCTTCCGCTCCCGTATAAGGGTAGGCATACATCACGAAATTCTCATTCTCTGTCGGCGCATTGGTACTTGCCCAGAAAAAATTCCGCCCGGTCTTGTAGGAAGCCAACCCGGCCGGCACCCACACCTCGCAGGCAAATTGCTCCTTCACCTGCTCCGCCACATACGCGCTGTGATGGTCTGCCAACCACGCCACGCGGCGTTTTCGCTCCTCCTGCGTGAAGAGACGGGACAGAGAGGCTGCACAACGAGCCAGTACGGCCTTCAGCGAATCCTCGTCCGGTGCCCGGAGCGTCACCACCAGCTGAGGAGCGGCATACACGTCCCTTGCATAGGTGAACGATGCCTGCGGATATTTCTCCTTGTCCAAGTCGAGCACAAGGATGTTCCTTGTAAGCCGCAAGGTGGCGTCAAAGTTCCGCGGAGCCGTACGCATGAGTCGAAACGCCCGCTCCGGCTGCGGAAGTCCCGGTACATCCGTATCCAATGCACTCCACAAAGCCCGGCCAGCCGGATGTTCCCACACAGCCGGGCTTGCCACCACCAGAATCTCGTAAGGCCGGCCACTCGACGAAGGAGTCAGCAATCCGTCCAACCTTCCTCCGCAAGCAGCACACAGCCCCGCCAGTACGGCCCATAGCAACGGCATCCACGGGCAAAGCCCCATGCGTTTCCCGGATTTCATCCTTACAAAGCTACGAAGAAAGGGTAACATCTGCCGCAAAGAGGTTGATAATTTATATTAAATTTCTTTCTTTTCTTCCATCTTGGCCGTAGACAACATTCCGCAAGCCGCAAAAATGTCCTCACCGCGCGAAGCACGTATCGTCGTAAATACACCGTGCGAAGTGAGATAATCCCGGAAAGCGGTCATAGCCTCCATATCGCAACCCGACAAATCCACTCCGGGAATGGCATGGAAACGAATCAGATTGACCCGGCAATCCAATCCGCGAAGCAGTTTCACCAACTCACGGGCATGCAACGGGGAATCATTCACGCCCTTGAACAGGATGTACTCGAAAGACAAACGGCGCTGCTTGCTGAAGTCATACCCACGCAACAGGTCCACTATCTCCACAATGGAGAAGGCCTTCTCCGCCGGCATCAGTTCCCGGCGCTGCTGGGGGATGGGCGAATGCAGGCTGACCGCCAGATGGCAGTCCGTTTCCTCCAGAAAACGCCGCAAACCTTTCCGGAGCCCCACGGTGGAGAGCGTCACCCGCTTGGGACTCCACGCATATCCATAGGGAGCGGTCATGATGTCCAGAGCCTTCAACACCTCGTCCAGATTGTCCAACGGCTCGCCCATGCCCATCATCACGACATTGGTCAGCCGGTCGCGCTCGGGCAATGAATTTATCTGGTTGATGATTTGTCCCGCAGTCAGATGAGCCGAAAAGCCTTGCTTTCCCGTCATGCAGAACTTGCAATTCATCTTGCAGCCCACCTGCGACGAGACACAAAGCGTGGCACGGTCCCCGTCGGGGATATAGACCGCCTCCACAAAATGTCCCTCGCCCACCCGGTACAGATACTTCACCGTACCGTCCACCGAACGCATGGCATCCACCGGAGCCTCCGCTCCTACTTCATAGGCTTCCTTCAGCAATTCGCGGTGCTTCAGAGAGAGATTGGTCATCTCGTCAATAGAAGCCACCTTCTTGTCATACAGCCACGCGGCTATCTGCTTGGCTGCGAAGCCCGGCATCCCCAGTTCCTTCGCCAACGCCTGCAGTTCCGCAAGGGTCAATCCCAAAAGAGCTCTTTTCTGCATAATCATCGCTTTAATGAAACACTCTATCCGTTAACAAAGTGCAAAGGTAGGAATAAAGCAGCAATTTCAAAGAGGTCAGCGCGATATTCATGCCTACGGACGGAGATATCTGCGGACAAGAGCGGAGATATCCGCAGACAAGAGCAGAGATATCCGCGGGCAGGAGCGGAGATATCCGCGCGTAAAGCTACGTTTCTCTGCATGGCGCCACCCACGTGTAAGACAAGGAAAGGAATTGAAATCATTTTCAGTAATCCAGGTCAAAGCATCCGTAATCCGTCTACTTCCGCTTTTCCGGAAAACACGTATCTTTGCAGACAGAAAAAGGGATTTGGCGGGACGGACCCGCAAGAGCTAAAAGGAGCCAGAAGGAGTTATCGCTTCACTCAGAAGTTAAAAGCCAATGCCTTTGACGGTACGGCGAATCAGCTATCGGCCTATAACTCCGTCCAACTTCTTTATAACTCACTCCCACACCTTAAAGATAACTTATCATCTTAACTGAACGGAAACCGATATGAAACTGATTAAAGACCAAACCTTCGGAGGCGAACGCCCCTTGTTCGCCTCGCATGATGTCCATCTGGACAATGTCACCATCACAGCCGGCGAATCGGCCATCAAGGAGTGCAGCAACATCGTGGCCACGAATTGCCGATTCGAGGGTAATTATCCCTTCTGGCACGTGCACGGTTTCACTATCCAGGACTGTTACTTCGCCGTGGGCGGACGCTCGGCCCTGTGGTATTCGGACCATCTGGTGATGAAGGACACCGTCATCGACGCACCCAAGATGTTCCGCGAGATGAACGACATCGAGATAGAAAACGTGCAGATGAACGATGCCGACGAAATCTTCTGGCGCTGCGACCGGCTGAATATCCGTAACCTCACCCTGCACGACGGCACCTACCCCTTCATGTTCAGCCGGAATATCTATGTGGACGGGCTGGTGAGCGACAGCAAGTATGTCTTCCAATACGTGAAGGACGTGGAGATACACCACGCCAAAATCACCACCAAGGACGCCTTCTGGGAGGTAGAGAACGTCACTATCTACGACTCCGAACTGAATGGCGAGTACCTGGGGTGGCATTCGAAGAACCTGCGCCTGGTGAATTGCCACATTTCCGGCGAACAGCCTCTGTGCTACGCACACGACCTGGTGCTGGAGAACTGTACCTTCGACCCGGCATGTGACCGTGCCTTCGAATACAGCACGCTTCAGGCCGACATCCGCGGCGCCATCACGAACATCAAGAACCCCACATCGGGACGCATCGTGGCAGACAGCATCGGCTCCGTCACGCTGGATGAAAACATCCTGGCGCCGGCGGATTGCGTGATTGAAAGCAGGCAATAAATGGCACCGGTCTGATAAAATCACACACCAAAAGACCGTTTTCTTACGAATAATCACTTTTCACACACTTTTTTCTTCAATTTGTTTGCAGATTCTAAAAAAGCACTTACCTTTGCAGCAATTAAAAGAAAAAAGAATGAAAAGTATGATGAACCTACATACCTCCATTAACCTGGCAGTCCTGCACATTATTCGCCTCGTGGTCGTGGCATCAAGAGCGTGAGAAAGGACGTGTGTATGCGTGTTCATACTTATAAACCCAAAATACAAAGCCTTTCTCACAGACATGAGAAAGGCTTTTTTGATGAAAAAGGAGACAGGAAACATGAAACATCCATTACGAAGCGCCAGCAGCACGCAAGGACGACGCATGGCAGGGGCACGAGCCCTCTGGGTGGCCAACGGCATGCGGCGGGAACAGATGGGGAAGCCCATCATTGCCATTGTCAACTCATTCACCCAATTTGTGCCGGGACACGTACACTTGCACGAGATAGGGCAACAGATAAAGAAAGAAATCGAGGAATCGGGTTGCTTTGCGGCCGAGTTCAACACCATTGCCATTGATGACGGCATCGCCATGGGACACGACGGGATGCTCTACTCCCTGCCCTCGCGCGACCTCATCGCCGACAGCGTGGAATATATGGTGAACGCCCACAAGGCCGATGCCATGGTGTGCATCAGCAATTGCGACAAAATCACGCCGGGCATGCTCATGGCCGCCATGCGTCTCAATATCCCCACTGTGTTTGTTTCCGGAGGCCCCATGGAGGCCGGAGAATGGAATGGACGCCACTTGGACCTGATAGATGCCATGGTGCAGTCGGCCGACGAAAGCGTGAGCGATGCCGACGTGGCACAAGTGGAGCAACACGCCTGCCCCACGTGCGGATGCTGCTCGGGGATGTTCACTGCCAACTCCATGAATTGCCTCAACGAGGCCATCGGCCTGGCTCTGCCCGGCAACGGCACTATCGTGGCCACGCACGAAAACCGCAAGAATCTTTTCCGCGACGCTGCCCGCCTCATCGTGGAGAACGCGCGACGCTATTATGAAGAAGGCGACGAGAGCGTCCTTCCCCGAAACATTGCCACGCGCAAAGCGTTTCTGAACGCCATGACACTGGACATCGCCATGGGAGGCTCCACCAACACCGTACTCCACCTGCTGGCCATCGCCCACGAGGCGGAAGTGGACTTCCGGATGGAAGACATTGACCTGCTCTCCCGACGCACGCCCTGCCTCTGCAAGGTAGCACCCAACACGCAAAAATATCACGTGCAGGACGTTAACCGCGCCGGAGGCATCGTGGCCATCATGCACGAACTGGCCAAGGGCGGACTGGTGGACACCAGCGTGAAGCGCGTGGACGGCCTGACGCTGGCCGAGGAAATTGACCAATACAGCATCACCAGCCCGCAGGTCTGCAAAGAGGCACTGAAGAAATACGCCTCCGCCCCCGGAGGCAAGTTCAACCTGACGTTGGGCTCGCAGGACAACTATTACAAGGATTTGGACACCGACCGCGCCCACGGCTGCATCCGCGACTTGGAGCACGCTTACAGCAAAGACGGAGGCCTGGCCGTGCTGAAAGGCAACATCGCCCAAGACGGCTGCGTGGTGAAAACTGCCGGCGTAGACGAAAGCATCCTGCGCTTTGCCGGCCCCGCCCGGGTGTTCGACTCGCAAGAAGCCGCCTGTGAAGGCATCTTGGGCGGACAGGTACAGAGCGGAGACGTAGTAGTCATCACCCACGAAGGCCCCAAAGGAGGCCCCGGAATGCAAGAAATGCTCTACCCTACCTCGTACCTCAAATCGCGCCACCTGGGCAAGGAATGCGCCCTCATCACGGACGGCCGGTTCAGCGGAGGCACATCGGGACTCAGCATCGGACACGTCTCACCCGAAGCCGCCGCCGGTGGCAACATCGGTAAAATCCAAGATGGAGACATCATCGAGATAAACATCCCCGCCCGCACCATCAACGTCCGCCTGACGGACGAGGAACTGGCCGCACGCCCCCAGCGACCCGTCACCCGCCAACGCGAAGTATCGAAAGCACTCCGCGCCTATGCGTCCTTGGTCAGCTCGGCGGACAAGGGGGGAGTGAGAATGATTTAAACAAATACGACTATGAACAATCCATCCCATCAAAATATCGAGCTCGGTCGCCACGAAGCCCCCTCCGAAGGCTTCATCACCGGTGCGGAAGCGCTGATGCGCTCGCTGGAGTACCAAGGAGTAGATACCCTCTTCGGCTATCCGGGCGGCAGTATCATGCCCGTGTTCGACGCGCTCTACGACCATCGGAAAACTTTGAATCACATCCTCGTGCGCCATGAACAGGGGGCTACCCACGCCGCACAAGGCTATGCACGGGTGTCCGGCCGGGTAGGTGTCTGCCTGGTTACCAGCGGCCCCGGAGCCACCAACACCATCACAGGCATCGCCGACGCCATGATAGACAGCACGCCCATCGTAGTCATTGCCGGACAGGTAGGCACAGGTTTCCTTGGTACAGATGCCTTCCAGGAAGTGGACTTGGTAGGCATCACGCAGCCCATCACCAAATGGAGTTATCAGATACGCCGGGCAGAAGATGTGGCATGGGCCGTGGCACGCGCCTTCTACATCGCCCGCAGCGGACGTCCCGGCCCCGTGGTGCTGGACTTTGCCAAAAATGCCCAGACTGACAAGGCAGAGTATCGCCCCACAAAGCTGGATTACATCCGCAGTTACCAGCCCGTGCCCGACCCCGACGAAGAAGCCATCCGAGAGGCTGCCGAACTGATCAACCACGCCCAACGCCCCCTGGTCCTTGTCGGTCAAGGCGTAGAGCTGGGCAACGCGCAGGCTGAACTCCGCGCCTTCATCGAGAAAGCCGGAATGCCTGCCGCACGCACCTTGCTGGGGCTCTCAGCCCTCCCCACCGGCCATCCGCTCAACAAAGGCATGCTGGGGATGCACGGCAATCTGGGGCCGAACATCAACACCAACAAATGCGACGTCCTGATAGCCGTCGGCATGCGTTTCGATGACCGCGTGACGGGTAATGTAGCGACCTACGCCCGTCAGGCTAAAATTATCCATTTCGACATCGACCCGGCAGAAATAGACAAGAACGTCAAGACGGACGTGGCCATATTGGGCGATTGCAAAGTGACGCTCCCGATGGTGACCGCCCTGCTCCATCCCAACACGCACGAGGAATGGCTGGCAAGTTTCCTCCCCTATGAACAAGTGGAAGAAGAGAAAGTCATCCGTCCCGAACTTCACCCCCATCAGGAACTGCTGAACATGGGCGAAGTGGTGCGCGCCGTGAGCGATGCCACACGGGGCGAAGCCATTCTGGTGACCGATGTGGGACAAAACCAAATGATGTCCGCACGATACTTCGAATACCACAAGGAGCGCAGCATCGTCACCTCAGGCGGCCTGGGCACGATGGGCTTCGGGATGCCTGCGGCCATCGGCGCCACTTTCGGACGCCCAGACCGCACGGTGTGTGTCTTCATGGGCGACGGAGGTTTCCAGATGAACCTGCAGGAACTGGGTACCATCATGGAGCAGAAAGCACCCGTAAAGATGATTATGCTGAACAATAACTTCCTGGGCAATGTGCGCCAATGGCAAGCCATGTTCTTCGGCGGACGCTACTCATTCACTCCGATGCTCAATCCAGACTATCTACAGATTGCCTCGGCCTACGGCATACCCGCCCGACGGGTAATGGCACGCGAAGAGTTGTCCGACGCCATCCGCGAGATGCTGACCACGGAAGGACCCTTCCTGTTGGAGGCTTGTGTAGTAGAGGAAGGCAATGTCCTCCCCATGACGCCTCCCGGAGGATCGGTCAATCAAATGTTGCTGGAATGCTGATTGAAGGATAAGTGTGTAAGGCTCAGTGATTGGCATCAGGCAGAGAAACTCACCGCCAAACACTTATTACTGAACGCCAAACGCTTATCAATAAACACAAATCACTAATCGCTTATGAACAAAACATTATATACCATCATCGTCCATTCGGAGAACTTCGCAGGCCTCCTGAACCAAGTGACCGCCGTATTCACCCGGCGCCAGATCAACATCGAGAGCCTCAACGTATCAGCCTCCTCCATCCAAGGGGTACACAAGTACACCATCACCGCATGGACGGACAAGGACACCATCGAAAAAGTGGTGAAACAGATTGAGAAGAAGATGGACGTACTCCAGGCACATTATTTCACGGACAATGAAATCTATCAGCACGAGATTGCCCTCTACAAACTGACAACCCCCGTGCTGGAGGAAAAGCCAGAAGTTTCCAAAGTCATCCGCAAATATCACGCACGGATTGTCGAGGTGAATCCCGTGTTCTCCATTGTCGAGAAGAACGGCATGAGCGAGGAAATCACCTGCCTTTATAAGGAATTGCAGACACTGGGATGCGTACTCCAATTTGTACGTTCGGGGCGCGTGGCCATCACCACCAGTTGCTTCGAACGAGTGAACGAGTATCTGGCAGAGCGTGAGGCCAAGTATCTGAATAAACAGAAACAAGAAGCAGCCGTATGAACGAGAACAGAATAGGAACATATTCATTCATAGCCGAGCCCTTCCATGTGGATTTCACCGGACGACTCACGCTGGGTGTGCTGGGCAATCATCTGCTGAACTGCGCCGGCTTCCACGCCAGCGAACGGGGGTTCGGCATGGCCACGGTGAACGAAGAGAATTACACGTGGGTGCTCTCGCGCCTGGCCATCGAGATGAAAGAGATGCCCCGGCAGTATGAGTCCTTCTCCATCGACACGTGGGTAGAAGATGTCTACCGCCTCTTCACCAACCGCAATTATGCCATCCGCGACAAGGACGGACATCCCATCGGCTATGCCCGCTCGGTATGGGCAATGATCAATATGCATACCCGACGCCCCATCGACCTGCTGAGCGTCAATGGGGGAAGTATCCGCGAATTCATCTGCGATGCCCCCTGCCCCATCGACACCCCTTCGCGCATCAAGGTGAATGCGGGAAACGAAACGGCCAGCCTGCGGGCGAAATATAGCGACATCGATGTCAACGGACATGTGAACAGCATCCGCTACATCGAGCACATCCTCGACCTCTTCCCGCTGCAACTCTACCGCGAGAAGCGCGTGCGCCGCTTCGAGATGGCCTACGTGGCAGAAAGCTACTACGACGACCTGCTCTCTTTCTACGTGGACCGAGAGGGGGAAAATGATACCTACGAGGCCGCCATCCGCAAGAACGGCGGAGAAACGGTGTGCAGAGCGAAAATTGTTTTTGAAAAAAGCTAAAAAAAACAGGAAAGGGTATCGAATAAGTAAGTAATCAGAATTAAATGACACTATCTTTTGAGGAGTTAAGGAGTTAAGTTGTTAAGCCAATGCCTTCTGTGTATACGGCTCATTGGCTTACTATCGGCTTAACTCCTAACGGACCCCAGCGGAGTGATAACTTCTTAACTCCTCTAATATAAACTAATACGAACATCTACTTATCAAAATAACATTAACTAAAAAACAAGAAAACAATGGCACAAATGAATTTTGGCGGCGTGATGGAGAACGTCATCACCCGCGAGGAATTTCCCTTGGAGAAAGCACGCGAGATTCTGAAAGACGAAACTATCGCCGTATTGGGCTATGGCGTGCAAGGCCCCGGACAAGCCTGCAACCTGCGCGACAATGGCTTCAACGTCATCGTAGGCCAGCGTGAGGGCAAGACGTATGACAAGGCCGTGGCCGACGGATGGGTTCCCGGCGAAACGCTCTTCTCGCTCGAAGAGGCCGCACAACGCGGTACTATCGTCTGCATGCTGCTCTCCGATGCCGCACAGATAGCCGTATGGCCAAAGATTAAACAATACCTCACCGCCGGCAAAGCCCTGTACTTCAGTCACGGATTCGGCATCACCTACAAAGAACGGACGAACATCATCCCGCCTACAGACATTGATGTCATCATGGTGGCACCCAAAGGTTCGGGTACGTCGCTCCGCACCATGTTCCTTGAAGGCCGGGGACTGAACAGTTCGTATGCCGTCTATCAGGACGCCACGGGCCGCGCTACGGACCGTACGCTAGCCTTCGGGATTGGCATCGGATCGGGTTACCTGTTCGAAACCACCTTCAAGCGCGAAGTCTACTCCGACCTTACTGGCGAGCGCGGCTCCCTGATGGGGGCCATCCAAGGCCTGTTGCTGGCTCAGTATGAGGTACTGCGCGAGCACGGCCACACGCCCTCCGAAGCCTTCAATGAGACGGTCGAGGAACTGACCCAATCACTGATGCCGCTCTTTGCGAAGAATGGCATGGACTGGATGTACGCCAACTGCTCCACCACCGCCCAGCGCGGTGCATTGGATTGGATGGGTCCTTTCCACGACGCTATCAAGCCCGTCATGGAGAAGCTCTACCATAGCGTGGAGACAGGCAACGAAGCGCAGATTTCCATCGACAGCAACTCGCAACCGGACTACCGCGAGAAACTCAACGCTGAACTGAAAGCCCTGCGCGAGAGCGAAATGTGGCAGACGGCCGTAACCGTGCGCAAACTCCGTCCGGAAAATAACTGAGAACATAACCGATAGATACTGAATAATCAGTAATCAGGAAAGTTGTTCCCCCGACCTGTGGAATTATCCGTTCAGGCCGGGGATTTTTTTATAAATATCCGCCATAGCCCCAAACTTATAAGACCGCCTGTTGTACAGTGCGGTTACAGTAACACTGCAGCACGCTTGCAATAACACTGCAATATAAATCACTTTTATCCTTCGTGCAAGGCTCGGACATACGCCAACAGCTCGCGATAAAACGGATGCCTGCCCAGCGTCTCTGCCTCGCCCAGAATGACAAGCTTCATCCGGGCACGAGTGATAGCCACGTTCATGCGACGCAAATCACCCAGAAAGCCTATCTGCCCGTCCTCGTTGGCACGCACCAGGGAGATGAAGACAACGTCGCGCTCCTGTCCTTGAAACCCGTCCACCGTGTTGACCGTCAGCAAGTCGCGGTAGGGACGCAAGGCAGCGTTGCCGCGAATACGGGCCCGAAGGTACTGCACTTGTGCCTTATAAGGCGAGATGATGCCGAAGTCCAGGCGCTCGTCCAAAATGCGCTGGCCGCCGATACGTCGGATGTAGGCTTCCAGATGCTGCAACAAGAGGTCGGCCTCGTCGCGATTGATACGGCCGAAGGTCTCGCCCACGAACTGTTCCTTGAAATCACGCCCTGTGGTATCTACCCAGTCGATGGGCGTATCCAGATCTAGGATACCACGATGGCGTACCTCTGGCGCCGCCTCTAACAGGCCATGGTAGAACCAACGGGATGGAAAACGCATGATGTCCTCGTGCATGCGGTATTGGATACACAGGAGACTGACCGCCTCGGGTTTATGAGTGGCAACGCGCTCCATCAGTGTCTGTTCCAGTCCTCCACGGGCAGCATCCACGCATTTGATAGTAGGCGGCAACTGACAATGGTCGCCCGCCAAGACAACACGGTCCGCACGGCGGATGGCTATCCAGCACGCCGCTTCCAAGGCTTGTGCCGCCTCGTCGATGAAGAGAGTGCCAAAGTGGCGCCCATGCATCAGGCGATGATTGCTGCTGACGAGGGTAGAAGCTATCACGTGCGCCGAGTCGAAGAGGTCGGCATTGATTTGCACCTCCAGTGCCGTGGCCCGGTCACGCAAGCGGGAAATGCGGCTGCGGACTCCCTCGCGCTCCTCGTAGCTGCCCCGGCGGACACGACCCTGAAGAGCACGGAGTTCCTTACGAAGCGCCCACAACTCGGTATAGGCAGGATGCGACTCGAAGCGACGTTCATAGGTGAAACTAAGCATTTTGTCGTTGACACGGGTGGGATTGCCGATGCGTAGCACTGACACGCCACGATCCACCAACTTCTCCGATATCCAGTCTACGGCCGTATTGCTCTGTGCGCACACCAAAACCTGTGGTTCGCGGTGCAACGTTTCATAAATGGCCTCGACCAAGGTGGTGGTCTTGCCTGTGCCGGGAGGACCGTGGACGATGGCGACATCGCGGGCACAGAGAACTTTATTGACCGCCGACTCCTGTGTGGCGTTCAGCCAGGGGAAACGGACGGGATACAACTCCCGTTGCCCGGTCTTCTGTGTGCCCAGCAAGATGTCGCGCAACTCGGCCAAGCGGTTGCCCTTAGCACGAAGCACATCAGCCAAGGCCTCGAACATCGTGCGGTACGAAGTCTCGTCAAAATAGAGCTGTATGCCCACGGATTCAGCTCCCTGCACGTCAAGGATGGCGTTCATACCTGGCATGACAACTACCATCCGTGCCTCATCTGCATAGTTCACAGTACCCTGGAAAGGGAAATACGTAATCTTACCATCGGCCGAGCGGCGGAAGAATACGACGGAACGTCCGAACTCGAACGCGTGCTCAATGTCCGTATCCTCAGTGCGGGTTACCTCCAACACCAGTTGGTTCAAGGAATTATAATAGTTGCGCCCCACGGTGACGGGCCACCAGCAGAGACCGCGCTTTACCTTGCGCTCCACACCCATGGTTTCAGTCTGGCGTTGAAACTCGGCTTTCTCATATTCATACTCCATCCGCAGGAGCAATTGCTGGCGCTGCAGGTGCAGGGCAGGACTGGAGATTTCGGATTGTCTGTCGGATTGTTTCATGGCGCAAAGGTACAAAAATCTTCGAAACAAGAAGAAAGGCGCGGAAATCCGTCCGCGCCTTTCTTCTTTTCCCCAATAAGGTTCTTCATCCTTACTTCACAGCCACCTCGTCTA
>DWZE01000096.1 GCA_019118325.1 Candidatus Bacteroides intestinavium | reverse complement strand
TAAGTAATCATTCCTATTTAGTTTATACTATCGACGTATCTGTCATTCTGAGCGAAGCCCGTAGGGCGTAGTCGAAGAATCTCACTACATGCACTGCCCAAGGGAATCGTGTTTTTCGGGAGATGTTTCGACTTCGCTTCGCACCCCCTCTTACCTCCCCCGTTTGTCGGGGGAGAACAATGCTCAACATGACAGACTATACCTTAATGAAATAGTCAAAAGAGGTTTTGAACGAAGCTAATGATAGCTGTTTGTCATTATGATGCATCCTCTCTTCGTTTCAGAAAAGAATTATCATGCCTTACTTTCCGAAGTTAGCCAGCCACTTTACCGTCTCGGGGGCATAGTGCGAGAAGAACAGGCTTTCGCCCTTGTCCAGCTTGCCGATGGTCTCCATGTCTTCGGCGGAAAGGGAGAAGTCGAATACATCGAGGTTCTGCTCCATGCGCTCCTTGTGCGTGGACTTCGGGATGACTACCACGTCTCGCTGGATGAGGAAGTGCAAGGCGGTCTGTGCCACGGACTTGCCGTATTTCTCGCCGATGGCTTTCAGCACGGGATTGGTGAAGAAGTCGTTGCGCCCTTCGGCGAATGGCCCCCACGACATGATTTGCGTGCCGTACTCCTTCATGATTTCCTGCGGCCGGCGTTGCTGGTTGAACACATGCGTTTCCACTTGGTTCACCATCGGCTTGATGTCGCAGAACTCTGCCAAGTCAATGAAACGGTCGGGGTAGAAGTTCGATACGCCGATGGCACGGAGCTTGCCAGCCTTGTACGCTTCTTCCATGGCGCGGTAGCTGCCGTAGTAGTCGTTGAAAGGCTGGTGGATGAGCAGCAGGTCGATGTAGTCGGTTTGCAACTTGCGGAGGGATTCGTCGATAGAAGCCTTTGCCTTCTCATACCCGGCGTTGGATATCCACACCTTTGTTACAAGGAACAGTTCCTCGCGCGGGATGCCACTCTTCTTCACCGCACGTCCCACGCCTTCCTCGTTGTAGTAAGCCTGCGCCGTGTCTATCATGCGGTAGCCCACACTCAGGGCATCCGACACGCAGCGTTCACACTCTTCAGGAGTTACCTGATATACACCATAACCTAAAATCGGCATTTCTACGCCATTTGATAATTTGACTGTTTGCATAACTCGTTGTTTTTATGGGGTTATTATTATTTGATATCTTCGTGAATATCATTGAGCCTTTTTACTGCTTTTAATTACGATGCAAAGTTACGCCGCTTTTACACTCTCCATGTTTCACAAAAGGTATCTAATGTTTCACCAAAAGCACAAATCGTTTGGCGCTCTCCGGATAATGCCCTAATTTTGCGGCATGGCAAAGGATAAAGAACTGAAAATCGTATATTCCACCCTGTTCCAACTGATTGGTTCGGTGAAACTGAAAGGCTGGTGCGTCCACATGGTGTGCCTGCAAGGGGAAGGCTTTTTTACTTACGACGGCCGCCCGTTTCATGTGAAGAAGCATGACGCTGTGGTCATCAATGCGCCCCAGCAAGTGCATGTAGTCGGTCAGAGTGAAGATTTGAAAGTGGAAGTCTTGGCAGCACCGCATGATTTCCTCTCCAACCAGCTTCCGGCGAATAATTATGGTATAGGAGGCAGTATCAGCCTGTACGACAACCCTGTCATCCCTTTGTCGGAAGAGGATGCGGAGACGTTGGTACGCGACATACACCATATCCGCGACCGCATCGCCGATACCGGCCATCTGTTTTACCGCGAGCTGATAGGCGGGCTGGCCCTTCCGCTGATTTATGACCTGTTCTATTTCCACGCCAAGAACCGTACTCCGATATTTGCCACAGACAGGAGCATGTATGTCGTAAAGGAACTGATGGCGTTGCTGGAAAGCGGACGCAGCAAGAAATACCGGGAAGTCGCTTATTACGCCGAACAACTGAACGTGACCGTCAAGTACCTCTCCAATACCGTAAAGCGGCAGACGGGCAAGAGCGTCACTTATTACATCGACCGCTACACCGTCCCGATGATAAAGGAATATCTCAACAATCCCGACCTTTCCATCGTACAGATTGCGGAGGAAATGAACTTCACGACGCTCTCTTATTTCAGCCGGTACGTGACCAAACACCTGGGCATGTCGCCGAAGGCTTACCGGGAATCATTGATGCCGCGGTAAACATGGATGGGATATAGCCAGGTTTATCAAGCCTTAGATTCGTATTTTCTATAATTTGTCCTACGAAAAAGTTATCTTTGCAACAAAAAAATATACCACGATTCATATATGGCACAACAGTTTGGCAATACATGGTGGGGCAACGAATGGTTGCGTTCGCTGACCCACATTGATTATGAGAACCGCATTCCCCGGGGTGCACGATATGCCCGCAATGGCTCCGTCCGTGAAATACAGTTGCAAGATAATGTCATCAGCGCCAAGGTGCAAGGCAGCCGTCCGCGGCCTTACCGCGTTAAAATCATCGTCCCAAAGTTTTCCGCCGGACAGGTGGACAAGCTGATGAACCGGCTGATAGCCCGACCGGGCATCATCTCCGGCCTCCTCAACCGGGAATTGGACCCGGAGGTGCTGGACATCGCCCGCTCCTGTGGCTTAAAGATATTCCCCGAACGATGGGATGACTTGGAGATGGATTGCAGTTGTCCCGATTGGGCGGTGCCTTGCAAACATCTGGCAGCCGTGGTCTATATGTTCAGCCGGGAGATTGACAACAATCCTTTCATTGTGTTCCAAATGCACGGGTTCGACCTTCTGAAAGAATTGAAGAAACGGGGCATTGAAGTGGACAACGTGCGGCAGGAGGTGGAAGTGCCCGCCTTGAAAGACCTCGTGACG
>DWZE01000095.1 GCA_019118325.1 Candidatus Bacteroides intestinavium | reverse complement strand
GGTGTGATTCTTTAGACGCAGATGACGCGGATGACGCAGATTCATTTTCTTTATTGACTGATTATCCGTTATCAAAGATTATAGATCAGCGGCATCTGCGGCATCTGCGTCTAAAGAATTAAATTCCTATTCGTTTATCCGGCAGTACCCCCGTCCGTGCTTCGCGGTATCCCCGCTTGTGTCCGGGGATACCTCCGCCCGCGTCCGGCGGTACCGCTGTCCGAAGCCTATTCGCGCTTCAGCGCATCCACGGGATTGGCGGAGGCAGCCCGTCGCACTTGCCACCACATCGTGCCCAGCGACAGCGCGCCCACCACGGCCAGAGCCGCGAGGAACATCCAGGCGTGCAGCGGCATCTTCACCACGAAGGCCGCCGTGTAGCGGTGGATGATGTACCAGGCCAGGGGCACCGACACCACGAAGGCCGCGCCCAGCACCCGGGCATACTTGCGGAAGAGCAGGCGGTAGAGGTCGCGCCGCTTGGCGCCGTTCACTTTGCGGATGGCTATCTCGCGGTAGCGTTGGCGCAGGTCGAAGAGCGACACGCCCAGCAGCCCCAGGCAGGACACCAGGATGGCTATCAGGGCAAAGGCGCTGCTGATGTAGGCCACACGCCGGTCGTTGTCATAAATGGCCGCCACCTGGTCGGAGAGGCGCGTGCAGGCGAAGTCGTCCGAATGGTAGATCTCCTGTACTGTCTTGCGCAGGTAGTCCGTCAGGTCGCGTTCGTGACCGGGGGTGACGGAGAGGGCCCATTCGTCGCCGTTCACAAAATCCTGTAGGATGAATGCCATAGGTTGCCGTCCCAGTGAGAGGTGTCCCTGGCAGTAATCGTCCGCCACGGCGGCGACGGGCATCAGTTCCGTGCCTCCTTCCATGACCCGGCCGTCCGCAGCGACGAAAATCCATAACGCCGACTCGCTGCGCACGAAGGCTTCCTCGCGGTTTTGGTAGCCGAACATTTCCATCGCCCGGCGGTTGAGCACCATCTGTTCTCCTCCTCCCTCCAGGCTGCCTTCCAGCAGGGGGATGTCGTAGAAACTGAAGAAGTCCCTGGAGACGAAGAGCGTGTTCATGGAGACCTTTTCCCCGCGGTCGTTCAGCAGTGTGGCGAGGAATCCCTGTGCCAGCACGCCGTCCTTCCCGATGGCCAGTGCCTTGTCCACGTAGGGACAGGATTTGACCCGGCGGTTCACTTCTTGGATGCGGCCAATCTCTTTCTGTCTTTCCTCTTCGCTATTCGTATAGAAACTATGGCTCCGGGGGCTGAGGTTGGCATGTACGATGCCTTCCGTGCGGAAGCCCGGCGGTGTGTCCAGCCACACGTGCAACTGGCGGATGAAGTAGACGGACAGTACCAGCAGGAGCAGCGTCACGAGGTATTGCAGGAAGAGGAAACTCATGCGCACCGTTACCGACTGGCGGCTGGTGCCGATGGTGTGCAGCGACAGCATGGGCGGGCGGTAGTTGTAGCGCAGGTAGGGGTAGAGCGATGTCAGCAGGGGGAAAAGCAGGAGGAACCCGGCGAGCAGCCAGGCATCGAAGGCGGTATGCCCCAAGGCATCGCCCGACAACCATTCCAGCAAGGGCTGCCCCACCTCCACCAGTGCCCCGGCGGGCAAGAGGGCCGCGGCGCAGAGCAGGAAGTTTTCGGTATAAATCTGCAGGAAGAGGGGCAGGCGGTGCAGGCCGAAGACCTTCTTGATGCCGTATTCCTTGCTGCGCTTCATCATCAGCACCATGTAGAGGTTGACGAAGTTGAGCATCCCCACCAGCAGCAGGAGCACTGTTACGCCTGTCAGCAGGCGGAGGTAGCGTGGGTTGCCCCGGCTGCGCATGAGGCGGTTTTGCTCATCGTAGGTGGTTTGGTCGAAGTAGAAATCCTCCAGGGTGAGGTATCGGTAGCGTATCTGTTGTCCCAGTTGGCGTACGTTGTCGCTGCTGTTTTGCAGCGGGCGATAGACGTTGGCTTGCCGGTTGATGGCGGGCAGGTCCACGGAAGGGAGCACGTGCAGCAGTTCCCACGGCATCCGGTTCCAATGTTCCATGCAATCGTAGTTCACCACCAGGTCGAAGCGGAAGGTGGTCTTGCAGGTCGGCTCCCCAATCACGCCCCGCACCGTCAGGGTCTTGCCGGCATAGTTCAGCGTCCGCCCCACGGGATTCTTATGTCCGAAGAGGCGGCGGGCGCAGGCCTCGGTCAGCACGGCGTCCGTGGGGGTGTGCAAAGCCGCCTCGCCCACCCGCACGGGGTAGCGGAAGAGGTGGAAAAAGGTGGAGTCGGCAGCCAGCACATGGGCCTGGTGGATGCTTTCGTCTTGCTGCACCTGGTCGTCCTGCAGCAGGACGAGCCGGCATCGCTCCAGAATCTGGCTGTCGGCAATGTAGGTGGTGTCCCGGACAATCCAGTCGGGGTCCAGTATCGTGGGAATGATGTTGCCGTCGATATCCTGCAGGGGAATGACGGTGTGCCCGCGGTCCACGCAGTGCGTGTCCACCGTGTACTCGCGATGCAGGTAGCGGGCCAGCAGGATGCAGCAGCCCAGGCTCAGGGCCAGCCCGGCGATGTTGATAAAGGTGTAAGCTTTGGCACGCATCAGGTGGCGGGCCGCGTATTTCAGGGTTTTCATAACCAGTAATTCCCTTTCTTTATTTCTTAATTCTCAATTTTTAATTCTTCATTCTTCATTTAACAATCACCAGTTCCTCCGCCTCGCCAAAGTTAGCATATCCCGTGGTAATCACCCAATCGCCGGGCTGCAAACCGTCCGTCACCTCGTATTGCTGCGGGTTCTGGCGGCCGATGGTCAGGGGCACGCGGCGGGCGCGGGTGCGGTCGGCATTGAGGCGGTAGATCCATTGTCCGGCGGTGGCCTGGTAGAAGTCGCCGCGGCGGATGACCAGCGCCTCTTCGGGTTGCCCCAGTTCTATCTGTACGCGGAAGCTCTTGCCCACGCGCACGTTGTCCGGCAGGGAATCGGTGGTGAACACCAGGTCCACGTCGAACGTGCGGTCCTTCACCTCGGGCACTACCTTCGACACGCGCAGCGGGTAGCGCCGTCCCTGGTAGGTGATGGCGGCGGGCAGGCCGGTGGTGACGCGGTCTATATAGTATTCGCTCAGGGCGGTGTGTATCTTGTATTGGTCCAGCACCTTCACCTCGGCAATGTTTTCGGCGGCGGCCACTTGCTGCCCGGGCACCACCTTGACGAAGCTCAGTTGCCCGTCCGCGGGGGCTGTCACCACCAGGCCGTCCAGGCGTCGGCGGGCACGCTCGTACTTCTTGCGTTCGCGCTCGCGGTCGTTGCGCAGGAGGTCGCGGCGGATGAGGTTGACGGCCGAGTCGTGGCGCAGGCTCTCGCGTTCCAGGCGGGCGGTCTCCAGCTTGAAGCGGTATTCGGCTTCGGCCACTTCCAGTTGGGCCTTGCTCTTGACGCCCATGGCATATTCCTCCTGGTCCAGGCGGAAGGTCTTGCGCAGGCTCTCCAGTTCGTACTCCGTTTGCAGGGCCTGCTTCCGGAGGGTGATGCGCTGCTGTTCCATCTCGATTTCTTTCTCCCGGTAGGTGAAGAGCTGCTTCTCCCACTCGTCGCGCTGGTCCTCGATGTCGCGCAGCAGTTCGGGATTGTCCAGCACGAGGATGGTGTCGCCCTTGCGCAGGAGGCTGCCTTCTTCGGCCACGATGCGCTGCACGCTGCCCGCCTCGCCGGCGTTGACCAGGATGGTGAGGATGGGTTGGACGAGGCCTTCCACGTCGACGTATTCCAGGAACTTGTCGTTCTTCACTTCGCAGATCTGGATGTCTTCCAGCGGGACGCGCAGGCGACGCGGACCCAGGGAGAGGATGATGACGTAGACGAGCAGTCCGGCGAAGGCGGCTCCGCCCAGGAGGTAGTAACGGTACCGGATGTACCACGGTTTCTTTTCCAGTTGTATGTCCATGATGATAACGGGTAATGGTCAATGGTTAATGATTAATGATTAATGGTTAATGGTTGCCTATGGTGATGGCGTTGTCAATCGTGAGGGCGTCCTCCAGCGTCCGGCCGTGCTCGAAGTCGTAGAGCGTGAGGCTGCGCAGGGTGTAGAACAGGCTCCAGTATTCGTTCAGCGAGGCGATGTAGTTGCGGCGTGCCGCGTCTTTCTCGCTGACGGAGGCGTTGAGGTCCAGCACGGACGACTTGCCCAGCAGGTAGAGCCTGCGCGCCACCTCGGCCCGCCGTTGGGCAGTGCGGTCGGTGCGGGCCGCGATGCGTACGCGCTGTCCTTGCAGGTTGAACTGCTTCACCAGCTTGCGCACGTTCAGCTGGAAGTCGGTCTTGTCCTGTTCCACCTGGGTGCGGACCAGGTCGCGGTTGGAGCGTGCCACGCGCACTTGTCCCTTGCCCCGCCCCCAGTCCAGGATGGGGAGGGAGATGCTGAGGCTGACGTACTGTTGGTTCAGGGGGTCGCGGTAGGCATCGCGCAGCTTGTCGCCCGTCTGGGTCAGGCCGAAGCGCAGGTAGATGTCGGCCTTCAGTCCGGCGTTGGCGCGGGCGTTGGCCACGTTGCTCTCGCTCTCCAGTTGCCGGCGTTGCATGTTGAGGATGTCGGGGCTGTTGGCGTTGGCCAGCAGCAGGGCTTCTTCCAGGTTGACGATGAAGTCGGGGATGGAGTCGTCCACCACCACCTGCAGGTCCGTGTCCTCGCGGATGCCGAGGTAGGAACGCAGCTCCTGCATGGCGTTTTCCACTTCGATGCGGGCGTTCATGCAGTTGGTTTCCTCGTTCAGCTTGTTCACCTCCAGTTGCAGCATTTCGTTCTCGCTGATGGTGCCGATGTCATAGCGTCCCTGCGCATAGGCGTAGAGGGTGTCGGCGTGGGCGTAGTTGGTGGTGGCTATTTCGAGGTTGCTCTGTGCCGTGGCCAGGTCGAAGAACTTCTGGGTGGCGGTGGCGGCCACCAGTTCCAGGGTCTCCACATAGGTCTTGCGCGCCTCCTCGTAGCGCACCGGCTCGATGCGTTTGTCCCACTTCAGGCTGTTGTAGCCGAAGAGGCTCTGCCGGTAGCCCACCATCACGGGCGAGGTCTGCCACGACGAGGTGTGGTCGCTCAGCAGGTCGAGCCGTTGGGCGGAGGTGGTGAGGAAGAAGGTGCCGCCAGTCAGTGCCACGTTCTGCGTGATGCTCAGGCTGAGGTCGGTGCTCAGCAGGTTCTGCTCTACGAAGCGCACCGAGCCGTCGTCCAGGGTGACACGGTTGATGGCCCGGTCCAGGTAGGGGTCGGAGGTCAGCGTCAGGGCGGGCAGGTAGTTGGCGCGGTAGTAGCGGTAGTTCCAGTAGGCCGAGCGGAGCGTGTGCCGGGCGCTTTGTGCGTCGGGCGACAAGTCCCGCGCCCGCTCGATGGTCTGTTCCAGCGTGAGGGTCAGTTCCTGTGCGCGGGCAGGCAGGATGCTTGCCAGGAGCGCCAGTCCGATAATTCCTGATAGTCTTAGTCTCATAACAGTCCTTTTGGTCGCTTCTTATGTTTCAAATACCGTGCCAAAGATGCAAGTGTTTTATATACTGTGTTTTGTGCAGATGCTACCCTGTCCGGCCGTGTGCGGGTCCGCACAAAAATCGTGCGGGAACGCACGCACAACACAAGGAAACTATGCGTATCTTTGCTGCCGGAATCAACCTCTATAAATATATGGAACAACTGGGAAAAATCCTCATCGTAGACGACAACGAAGACGTGCTCTTCGCCCTCAACCTCCTGTTGGAACCCTATGCGGAGAAAATCAAGGTGGCCGTCAGCCCTGAGCGCATCGAGCACTTCATGCGCACGTTCGGCCCCGACCTCATCCTGCTGGACATGAATTTCAGCCGCGACGTGGTGAGCGGGCAGGAGGGTTTCGAGGCGTTGAAGCAAATCCTGCGCATCGACCCGCAGGCGGTGGTCATCTTCATGACCGCCTATTCCGACACCGACAAGGCCGTGCGTGCCATCAAGGCCGGTGCCACCGACTTCATCCCCAAGCCTTGGGAGAAGGAAAAGCTGCTGGCCACCCTCTCGTCCGGCATGAAGCTGCGCCGCTCCCGTTGCGAGGTGAACCAACTGAAGGAGCAGGTGGAGGCCCTGAGCGACCCGGCGGGCGAAGGTTTCGAGGGACGGATCATCGGCGAGTCCGAGCCCATGCGGCAGGTATTCGCCACCGTGGAGAAACTGCGCGAGGCCGATGCCAACATCCTGTTGCTGGGCGAGAACGGCACCGGCAAGGACGTCATAGCCCGCCTGCTCTACCGCCATTCGCCCCGCTACGGACATCCCTTCGTCACCATCGACCTGGGCAGCATCCCCGAACAGCTGTTCGAGAGCGAGCTGTTCGGCTACGAGAAGGGCGCCTTCACCGACGCGCGCAAGGCCAAGGCCGGACGCATGGAGGCGGCCACGGGCGGCACGCTCTTCCTGGACGAGATAGGCAACCTCTCGCTGCCCATGCAGGCCAAGCTGCTGACAGCCATCGAGAAACGGCAGATTGTCCGCCTGGGAGGCACGCAGTCCACCCCCATCGACGTGCGCCTCATCTGCGCCACCAACGCCGACATCCACCGCCTGGTGGAGGAAGGGCAGTTCCGCCAGGACCTGCTCTACCGCATCAACACCATCGAACTGCACATACCGCCCCTGCGCGAACGGGGCAACGACATCCTCTTGCTGGCCGACCACTTCCTGCAACGCTATGCCCGCAAGTACCGCAAGGAGATGCGCGGCCTGACGCGCGAAGCCAAGAACAAACTGCTGAAATATGCCTGGCCGGGCAACGTGCGCGAACTGCAGCACATCATGGAGCGGGCCGTCCTGCTGGGCGGCAGCACGCTGCTCCGCCCGGAGGATTTCCTCTTCCAGTCGCCCGACCCGAGCGCGGACAAGCAGCCGAAGGAGAGCCGGACGCTGAACCTGGAGCAACTGGAGCGGCAGACCATCGAACAGGCCCTGCGCCTGAGCGGCGGCAACATGACCCGTGCGGCGGAGTACCTGGGCATCACCCGCTTCGCCCTCTATCGTAAACTGGAGAAGCTAGGCCTATGAGACGTTATTCCTTTGCCGTCCTGTTCCATGTGGCGGGCATCATCCTGATGTCGGTCGGGACTTATCTGTTGGTGGAAGGCAGGATGTGGTTCTGTGCCGTCACCCTCTTTCTGTTGTTGCTGGCCACGGCCGTCCACCTTTACCGGCTGCAGATGGTTCAGATGCGCATGATGCGCAGCCTGGCGGAGAGCCTGCGGCATGACGACATGATGGTTTCCTTCCGTTCGCCCTACCGCAACCGTCCGATGGAGGAGATGGCCGGCGAACTGTCCGAAGCCATGCAGGGCTTCCGTACCCGTGTGCTGGAGCGCAACGAGATGGACGCCTGGCAGAAGCTCATCCGCGTGCTGACCCACGAAATCATGAACTCCATCACGCCCATCCTCTCCCTGAGCGAGACCCTGAGCGAGCGCGACGTGGACGAGCGCAACTATGCCGTGATGCAGCAGGGAATGCGCACCATCTACCGCCGCAGCAAGGGACTGCTGGAGTTTGTGGAGAACTACCGCAAGCTGACCCGCCTGCCCGCGCCCGTGCGCCGCCCCGTATCCGTGTGCGAATTGCTGTCCGACCTGCGCAAGCTCTATGCGGCCGACACCGGGCTGCACATCCGGATGCCGGCCGAGGACATGGTCCTCCACATCGACCGTGCCCAGGTGGAGCAGGTGCTCATCAACCTCATCAAGAACGCGCGCGAGGCCTGCGCCAGGCGGGACGAACCGGATATCCGGGTGGAGGCCGCTCCGGACCTGTTCTGGCGGTGCGTCATCCGCGTGAGCGACAATGGCGAAGGCATCCTGCCCGACGTGCAGGACAAGGTGTTCGTCCCCTTCTTCACCACCAAGCCCGGCGGCTCCGGCATCGGCCTCAGCCTGTGCCGCCAGATTATGAACCGGCACGGCGGCAACATCACGCTCCAGTCGGCCGTGGGGCATGGCAGTTGCTTCATACTGCTGTTTCCTTGAGGGGAATAAAAACAAAGGCGCGGATGACGCGGATTTCACGGATTCTTTTCTATGTTAAAGTTTATCCGTGTCTAGAGCACAACCTCGACGTCATAAAGGTCGCCGACCACATCATCGACCTCGGCCCCGAGGGCGGCGACGGCGGCGGACGGATAGTCTTCGAGGGCACGCCGGAGGGCTGCGCGGACTGCGCGGAGAGCGCCACGGGCGAATATCTCAGGAAGGTACTGGACATATGACCGACTACATCGTAAACCTGCTCACCGGGCAGGATTTGGGCGCGTATTTCGTGACGCTTATCGTCTCCATGATACCCGTCATAGAGCTGCGCGGGGCCATACCCCTGGGCGTCGGGCTCGGCCTGAGCCACTTCGACGCCATGTGGGTCAGTATGCTGGGCAACATGCTGCCCGTGCCCTTCATCATTTTGTTCATCCGCCCCATCTTCAAGTGGATGACGAAGAGGAGCGAGCGGCTGGGCTGCCTGGTCGCGAAGCTCGAGGCCAAGGCCGAGGGCAAGTGGGACAAGGTGCAGAAATACCAGTTCTTCGGCCTCGCCGTCTTCGTGGGCATACCCCTGCCCGGCACCGGCGCCTGGACGGGCGCGCTCATCGCCGCGGTTATGGACATGCGCATGAGCCGCGCGCTGCCGAGCATACTGCTGGGCGTCGTGATTGCCGGCTTCCTCGTGACCGGCATCACCTACGGCTTCACGAGCATATTCTGAGCCCTTCTCAGAAACAGGACGGGCCCGGCGGGCATAGTATGGGTACGGAGGTGTGCTCATGCTTTGGAACATACTCGGCGCGGCGGCCTTTGCCGCGCTGGTCATACTGCTCTGCTGGGCCCTGCGCGGGCTGACGCTTCTGCCCGTGCGGGCGGGAGAGGGCACGCGCATCCGGCTCCGGCTGGACATATCCGGGCCCGATCCGGCCCTCGAGGGCGCGGTCGCCGCCATAGAGTGGCTGCGCGCAAACGGCACGCTGCGCTGCGAGATTGAGCTGCGCGACCTGGGCGCGGACGAGGCCACGCGCGCGGTCATGGAGGCGCTTTGCCGCGCGGGAAGAGTCAGCATAGTGAACGAAGGGGAATAATGGCGCAGGACACGGAACTCGAGGAGCTCTACGGGAAAATCTCCTCGGTCATCTACACAAATGAAGAAAACGGCTGGACCGTGCTGCGCATGGAGACGGACGGCGGCACGGACGCGACCGTCGTGGGCACGCTGCCCTCGGCCTACCCGGGCGAGGAGCTGCACGTCTTCGGCGAGTGGACGACTCACCCGAACCACGGCCGCCAGTTCAAAAGCGAGTACGCCGAGCGGAGCCTGCCCCGCACGAAGGACGACATATATAAGTACCTCGCCGGGCGCGCGGTCAAGGGCATAGGCCCCGCCACCGCGGCCCTGATTGTGGACAGGTTCGGCGACAGGACCCTCGACGTGCTCGAGCGGCAGCCCGAACGCCTCACGGAGATACGCGGCATCTCTCCCGCCAAGGCCGAGGCCGTCACGCGGGATTCCCGCCGCCAGGCCCAGCTGAGGCGGCTGATGGAATTCCTCTGCGCCTATGGGCTCAAGCCCCTGCTCGCCGTCCGGCTCTACCGCTTTTACGGCGAGGAGGCCATGGACGCCGTCAGCGAGGACCCATACATAATCGCCTCGCCGCACATAGGCGGCAGCTTCGCGGAGGCCGACCGCCTGGCCCTTGAGCAGGGCGCGGCGGCGGACGACCCGCGCCGCGTGCGCGCCGCCGCCGTATTCGAGCTCCGGCATAACGCGGGCAACGGGCACTGCTTCATCCCCACGGACAAGCTCGCCGCCG
>DWZE01000016.1 GCA_019118325.1 Candidatus Bacteroides intestinavium | reverse complement strand
CCCGCGAGCGGAAGCAGCTCTCGACGCTCCTGTCCGACCTGGAGAAGAACTATCGGGCGCGCCGGGAGACGAATCGCGCGGAAGCCTATTTTATAGAAGCCTTCCTGAACGGTCCCGAGCTGGTGCAGTTGGCGCTGGATATCCTGAACTTCGATTTCGAGGCCGAGCAGGAGCAGGTGGTGGCCGGCCTGAAGGCGCTGGTGGAGCGTTATGCCAATCTGGATCTGGGCATTGACAAGGAGGTCTTCGCCGCCATGCTGGATGTTTATCGGGATAAGGTGGACACTCTCTATCTGCCGCCGATGTACCACGCCATTGATTCATTGTTCGGCGGGAACAGCCGTGCCTATGTGGACGACTTGTATGCCCGCTCGGAAATCACCACGCCGCGGGGGCTGAAGCGCTTTCTGGAGCGGGACTCTACCTACAACCTGTATGAGGACCCGGCCGTGACGCTGGGCATTGACCTGATTACGAAATTCTTTGAGTTGACCTACCAGGGATACGGCCCCTCGCGTGAGATTGTCCGGGGCGAGCGTCTGTTCAATGCCGCCGTGCGCCGTATGTATGATGACCGCAATTTCTATCCGGACGCCAACTCCACCCTGCGGCTGAGTTTCGGCACGGTGCGGGGGTATGAGCCGTTTGACGGAGCCGTATACAATTATTATACCACCGTGCAGGGGGTGCTGGAGAAGGCGAAATCCTATGCGGACGACCCCGACTTCCAGGTACAGCCCGAATGGTTGGAGCTGCTTTCCTCCGGAGATTTCGGACGTTATGCCGATCGGGACGGACAGATGAAGGTCTGCTTCATCTCCGACAACGACATTACGGGCGGCAATTCGGGCAGTGCCATGTTCAACGAGCGGGGAGAACTGCTGGGGCTGGCTTTCGATGGAAACTGGGAGGCCATGAGCAGCGATATCCTGTATGAGCCGGAGTTGCAGCGCACGGTCGGTGTGGATATCCGTTATGTGCTGTTTGTAATCGAGAAATATGGCAAGGCGGCCCATCTCATACGCGAACTGCAGGTGGCTGGCTGAAGGCTCTCCGGGCCGCAGTGTGCCGGGTAAGCCGGGTTCGGCAGCTTGCCTTGCTATGAAAAAATCGTTCTTTATGCGTTAAAATATGCTATATCGCGGAAATTCCTGGATATTTTGTTTGACATATCTGAATTAATGGGTTAAATTTGTCGCGTTTTAGATGTCGTTGCACCGTTTTGTGGCACCTGCTTCGAACGGATTCGGCCTGAAATTTAATTAATTTAAGAATACAAACCTTTTAAAAGGAAAGCCGATGGAAAAAAACGTCCTGAGAAGATGTTGCCCCTTGGAAGACTCTTCGCTTTGGAACCTTACTCGTATGGAGAACACGGTCTCGCCCCGAAAGGGTGTGGGTATAGGTGCTCAAGAAAGCTTCGGACGGAAGATTCCGTTGGCGCGCTGAATGAAAAAAGGAGAAACAAATGTTCCTATATTTATTTATTAATTAATTTCATTTATCTTATTTGTTATGGAAACAACAAACAAAAAAAAGAGCTCAGGCTTCAAAGGTATTAAGTCTGCGTGGATTGTAATCGTATGCTGCTTTATCGTAGCCGTTTGCATTTATCATTTCGTGCTGGGTAATCCCGCCAACTTCATGAACAATGACCCCAACAACCACCCGCTGCCGGGCAACTTCCTGGGAACCATCTATAAAGGTGGTGTCATTGTGCCTGTGATCCAGACTCTCTTGCTGACCGTTATCGCATTGGCCATCGAGCGTTTCTTCGCTATCCGTGCCGCTTTCGGCCGTGGTTCTTTGGCTAAGTTCGTTGCCAACATCAAGGTGGCTTTGGCCAACAACGACATGGTGACTGCCCAGAATCTGTGCGACAAGCAGCGCGGTTCTGTAGCCAACGTAGTAGGCGCAACGCTGCAGAAGTATGCTGAAATGGAGAAGAACACGGTGCTGTCCAAGGACCAGAAGCAACTGGCTATCCAGAAGGAACTGGAAGAGGCTACTGCATTGGAATTGCCCATGATGCAGGAGAACCTGCCTATCATCGGTACTATCACGACGCTGGGTACGTTGATGGGTCTGCTCGGTACGGTTATCGGTATGATCCGTTCGTTCGCCGCTCTGGCTGCCGGTGGATCTGCTGACTCTATGGCTCTGTCACAAGGTATTTCTGAGGCCTTGATCAACACGGCCTTCGGTATCTTGACCGGTGCATTGGCCGTTATCGCTTACAACTATTACACGAACAAGATTGATAAACTGACATTCGCTCTTGACGAAGTAGGCTTCTCTATCGTACAGACATTTGCCGCTACTCATTAATAGGTAAATTGAAGTGGAGAGGGGGAACCTCTTTGAGGGGGCTTCCGCCGTTCCCGGTTTAAGTTACTCAATTTTTAAATTTACAGATTTATGGGTAGAGTCAAAATCAAAAAGAAAAGTACATTCATCGACATGACGGCGATGAGTGACGTGACAGTGTTGCTGTTGACTTTCTTCATGTTGACTTCTACATTCGTGAAGCCCGAGCCCGTGAAGGTGAACACCCCGGGTTCTGTGTCCGAAATCAAGATCCCTGAGACGGATATCCTCCAGATTCTGATTGCTCCGGATGGAAAGGTTTTCATGAGCATGGACAGACAAAGCGACTTGGAGCAAGTGCTGACAGCTATGGGCGACCAGTACGGCATACAGTTCACGGCTGAACAAATCAATAAGTTCAAGACCGCCAGCACTTTCGGCGTTCCTATGAAGAGTATGAAGGGTTTCCTGGACTTGGAAGAGGACAAGCAGAACGAAGTGCTGAAGACAGCCGGTATTCCGTGCGACAGTTTGGACAATCAGTTTAAGGATTGGGTACGCAACGCGCGTTCAGTGAACAGAGACCTGCGCATTGCCATCAAGGCCGACGCCGCCACTCCTTATTCGACGATTAAGAATGTAATGAACTCTCTTCAGGATCTTCACGAGAACAGATACAACCTGATCACCTCGCTGAAGACGACTTCTGAGGAATAATTGAAAGGAGTTAAATATGGCTGAAATACAAGAAGGTGGCAATAAGAAAAGCAACAGCAAACAGAAAAAGATGACCGTCCGCGTGGACTTCACGCCGATGGTGGACATGAACATGTTGCTGATTACTTTCTTTATGCTGTGTACCACCCTGAGTAAACCTCAGACGATGGAAATCAGCATGCCCAGCAATGACAAGAACATTACGGACGAGGAACGCTCGAAAGTAAAGGCCTCACAGGCCATCACGCTCTTGCTGGCCGGCGATGACAAGCTGTATTACTATGAAGGAGAGCCCAAGTATGATGACTTCAATTCGTTGAAGGAATCCTCATACCAGGCTGATGGACTGCGTGCCATGCTCCTCCGCCGTAACAGTGCTGCCGTAAGACAAGTAAACGAGCTGAAGCAACAGAAAGCGGACCTGAAGATATCAGAAGAAGAGTACGACAAGAAAGTCTCCGAAATCAAGGGAGGAGACGGTACGCCGACGGTCATCATCAAGGCCACGGACGATGCATCGTACAAGAATCTGATTGACGCACTGGATGAAATGCAGATTTGCAACATTGGTAAGTACGTAATCGCCGACATCGCCGAAGGCGACGAGTTCCTCATCAAGAACTTCGAGAGCAAAGGCGCATACGGTGCAGAAAACCTGGCTCAATAATGTGTAACACCTTAAAAGAAGTAGATTATGGCAAAAATAGATTTGACCTCTCAAGAATGGTGTGACCTTATATTCGAAGGCAGGAATAAGGATTACGGCGCATATAAGATGCGTGCCCGTGCAGCAAGACGTCTGAATTTCTCCGTCGTGCTGGTGATTGTGATTGCAGCAGTAGGTTTCTCCATTCCGAGACTGATAACGATGGTGACTCCCGAGAAGAAGGAAGTGATGACCGAAGTTACCACACTCTCGCAGTTGGAAGAACCCGAAGTGAAACAGGAAGAAGTGCAGAAGGTACAGCCCGTGGCTCCTCCGCCTCCCGCCCTGAAGAGCTCCATCAAGTTTACGGCACCTGTCATCAAGAAGGATGAAGAAGTGGCTGATGAAGACCAGATGAGGACGCAGGAAGAGTTGACGGAGAGCAAGGTGGCTATCTCTATCGCCGACATACAAGGTACGGACGAAGAAGGTGGCGAACTCGTGGAAGACCTGAAGCAAGTTGTTACGGAAGCTCCCGTGGAGGAGGAAGTGTTCAACATGGTAGAACAGGCTCCTCAGTTCCCCGGTGGACAGGCCGAGTTGATGGCTTATCTGAGTAAGAATATCCATTATCCGGTTATCGCCCAGGAGAATGGCATCCAAGGTAGTGTGGTCTGCCAGTTTGTGGTGGGTTCTGACGGTTCTATCCGTGACATCGTAGTTGCGCGTAGCCTTGACCCCTCTTGTGACAAAGAGGCCGTTCGCGTGATACAGAGCATGCCGAAGTGGATTCCGGGCCGCCAGAACGGTAAGGCCGTTTCCGTAAGATACACTTTGCCTGTAAGATTCAGATTGCAATAAAAGTATGAATAGAAGAGCGAGACAGTTTGGACTTTTGTTCCTGTTGGTGGGAATGTCGTTGGCTGCTTGTAAGCAGAAGCCGTCCAAGGACGGACGTACGGATACGTATACGACGGGAACCGTGGCCATTGCGGCCGATGAAAGCTTCCAGCCCATTGTGCAGGAAGAGATAGATGTTTTCGAAAGTCAGTATCCTGAGGCGGACATTATCCCCCACTATGTGACAGAAGTCGAAGCTGTCAACCTCTTGCTCAAGGACAGTTTGCGGTTGGTGATAGCCAGCCGCAAGCTGACACCGGAGGAAAAAGAATCCTTTCATAGCCGCAAGTTCTTCCCCCAGGAAATTAAAATCGCGACAGATGGGTTGGCCTTGATTACAAACCTGGAGAACCCGGATTCACTCATCAGTGTGGATGCCATTCGGAGCATCCTGGTCGGCGAGAAAACCCGGTGGAAAGATATCTATCCCGAATCCCGTTTAGGAGACATACATTTGGTGTTCGACAACAAGAACTCCAGTACGGTGCGTTTCGCCATCGACTCCATCTGCAACGGCAAGCAACTGGCGGGCAATGTGAGTGCCTTGAAGACCAACAAGGAGGTCATTAATTTCGTCTCGAAGACTCCCGGTGCCATAGGTATTGTCGGTGTGAATTGGCTAAGCGACCGGAATGACAGTACCGGACTCTCGTTCAACAAAGAGGTCCGTGTGATGTCGGTTAGCTATTCCACACAACCAACTGTTGCTAACAGTTACAAACCCTATCAGGCTTATTTGTACTATGGCGACTATCCTTTGTCTCGTGACATTTATGTCTTGGTGAACGATCCTCGTAATGGTTTGTGCTGGGGATTCTCCGGATTTCTGCAGTCCCACCGGGGACAATTGATTATCCAGAAGTCCGGGTTGTTGCCTGCCACGCAGGCTGTGCGTATCGTGAATGTGAAAGAAGAATAATAGTTTTTTTTATAAGAGAGAAATATGAAGATTAAGAGAATTGTAACATTATGTTGCGTGGGACTCCTCTTTGCAGGTATGGTTTCCGCGCAAACCGAGTCTGATTGGAAGGCCGGTGTCAGTCAAGTGAAGGAAATGATTAAGTCCAACCCCGATGGTGCGTGGGATTTGACTGAAGACCTGATAAAGGGCAAGAACAAGAAGAATGTGGAGCTTATTTTGGCACTGACCCAGGTGTATCTGGATGCCGAAAAGACGGAAGAGGTTGCTGAACTCATTGAGAAAGCCAAGAAGGCCGATAAGCAAAATCCGCAGATTTCCCTCCTGGAGGGTGACATCGCTTTGGCTAAGAAGGACGTGGGCACTGCGTGCCAGATGTATGAACAAGCCATCTATTTCGACCCCAATTGCTACGAGGCTTATCTGAAGTATGCACGTGCATACAAGTCTGCCAGCCCCACGATGGCTATTGACAAGCTGAACCAGTTGAAGCAAGTGGCCGGCGTGCCCCAGGATATCCTCTTGCAGGCTGACAAGACTATGGCCGAGGTTTACTACTCCAATAACAATTTTGCTGATGCAGCCAAGGCTTATGAGAGCTTCATCCATACAGACATTGCTACGGAGAGCGATATCATGAGTTATGCGTTCGCCCTCTTTATGAGCCATGATTTCGAGGCTTCCTACGAGATTGCGAACAAGGGTTTGCAGCAGAATGCCGAGAGCACGGGCTTCAACCGTCTGGCCATGTACAACCTCATTGATATGAAGCGTTACAACGAGGCTAAGAAAATTGCCGATGTATTCTTCAATCAGTTGAAGGATGTCAACTACTCTGGTCTGGACTACCGTTACTATGGTGCCTTGCTGAACGCCACGAAGGACTACGCTGCTGCTGTCACTCAGTTCGAAAAGGCTTATGAAATGGATACGACTGCCGTTGAACTGTTGCAGCAGGTTTCTGAGGCTTACAATAACAGCGGCGATTATGACAAGGGCATCGAAACCTACAAGAAGTATTGCGATCTCCTGCCCGCCGGCGAAAAGACTGCCGAGAACATCTTCACACTGGCCGGTATGTACTACGACCAGGGTACGGACACGGTGAACGTGACGCTGGAGAAGCGTCAGCAGGCTTTGATGGAAGCCGATACGCTCTATGCACAGGTTTCTGAATTGGCTCCTGACAGCTATACCGGCTATTTCTATCGCGGACACACCCGTTCGGCTATGGACCCCGAGACAACGCAGGGACTGGCCAAGCCTTACTATGAGAAAGTGGTAGAGCTGGTTTTGCCTAAGAACGACCCGCGTTACAACAGTGTCCTCATCACTTGCTACAGCTATCTGGGTTATTATTACATGTTGCAGGCCAAGCCGGAGGATTACGCCATCTCCAAGGAGTATTGGAACAAGATTCTGGCCATCAATCCCAATCACGCTCTGGCAAAGACCGCCTTGCAAGGTATCGAAGAACTGGAGAAATGATTGCTGGATGAAGTAGCATAGCTTTATCTGAGATAATAGACCGTACGAATGGGGCAGGAAGAAATTGTGGATGCAGTTCTTCCTGCCCCGTTCTTTTTTAATAGTTTCTGTCAAATCAGTATGTCCAAGTCAGTTTGCCAATGGGTCGCAGCGGCTGTCTGCCTGTTGTGCAGCAGCGTGCAAGCCCAGGGAAGTTCTTTTTTGCCGCCGGTGATGGGGTGGAGTTCATGGAATACCTACCGTATCCATATCAGTGAGGAACTGATACGGAAACAGACCGACGCCATGCTCAGCCAAGGGCTGAAAGATGTGGGATATTCGTATATCAACATTGATGACGGTTTCTTCGACGGGCGCGATGAGGAGGGGAATCTGAAGATTCATCCCGGACGTTTCCCGAACGGGCTGAAGGTGGTGGCCGATTATATCCACTCCAAAGGCTTCAAGGCAGGCATCTATTCAGATGCCGGCAGTAATACCTGCGGCTCGATGTGGGACAAGGACACGCATGGCGTGGGTGTGGGCCTGTATGGGCATGAGAAGCAGGATGCGGACTTCTATTTTAACCGTTGTGGGTTCGACTTCATCAAGATAGACTATTGCGGGGCGGGGCAACAGCTGGCGTTGGACGAGCAGACGCGCTATACGGAGATTGTGGAAGCCATCCGTGAGGTGGCCCGTCACGATGTATCCCTCAATATCTGCCGTTGGGCCTTTCCGGGAACCTGGGCGAAGGACCTGGCACGCTCCTGGCGCATCAGTCCGGACATTTCGCCTTCGTGGGCCTCGGTGAAGTCCATTATCCGGAAGAACCTCTACCTGTCCGCTTATGCAGGGGACGGCCATTACAACGATATGGATATGCTGGAGATAGGCCGCGGGCTGACTCCGGACGAGGAAGAAACGCATTTCGGGATGTGGTGCATCTTGTCATCCCCTTTGCTGATTGGTTGCGACATGACTTCCATTCCCACTTCCTCCCTGGCCTTGCTGAAGAATGAAGAGCTGATAGCCTTGAATCAGGACCGGCTGGGCCTGCAGGCTTATGTGGTGCAGCACGAAGGCGGAGGCTATGTCCTGGTGAAGGACATCGGGCAGAAACGCGGGACGGTGCGCGCGGTTGCCTTGTACAATCCCACGGACAGTGTCTGCGACTTTGCGGTGCCTTTCCGCACCTTGGAGTTGGATGGTTCCGTGCAGGTCCGCGACCTGGTGAAGCGTCGGGACCTGGGCAGCAGGAGCGGGGAACTGACATGCCGGGTTCCTGCGCACGGTGTCAAGATATTCCGTCTGGAGGCCCGGAAGCGTTTGGAGCCGGAGCATTACGAGGCGGAGTGGGCCTATCTGAATGCCTACAACGACCTGGCCCGCCCGCGTACTGTCCTGTACGCTCCGTATGAAGGCGCGTCCGGCGGGATGGTGGTCAGCAACCTGGGCGGTCAGGCCGCGAATTATGCCGAATGGCGCGACGTCTACAGCGAGAAAGGCGGCCGTTACGAGATGTGCATCTCCTACGTCCCGGCCGTGGGCAGCGACCTGGAAATCCGCGACCGGAAGTTGGAGGTCAGCGTCAACGGCTCCAAGGTCCTGCTGGATGCGTTGGAATCCGACCCTTCCAAGGGCGTGATGCAAGTTTCCCTGCCCGTGGAACTGAAGGCAGGTTATAATGTGGTCCGCATGTGCAGTCCCTATACGTGGACGCCGGACATTGACTGCTTCACGCTACGACGGGTGGGGGAGTGAGGCAATTTCTCTAAAAGGATATGGGCGGGAACTGTTGTGAAACGGTTCCCGTTTTTTGTTAATGGATGTCCGTATTCTCCCCAATTCTGTTTTCAATAATATTGGGCCATAGAAGTTTGCTCATATATGGCCTCTCATTCTCTGCTTAGGCAATCTGCGGATATTCATATCTTAATATATGGATGCGTTGCAAACTCTTGCCCGAAGAGCTTGGCGGTTTGTAGTGAATGACTTACTTTTGTAAAACCAACTAAAACCAACTAAAACCAACTAAAAACAGCAAATTGGTAAGATGAGATTACTAAAAAGACTGATTGCTTTCTGCGCCTTGTTGATGGCCCTGTTGGCTGTCCATGCACAGGAGCCCTGCCCCCGGGTGATCCTTGCCTTGCAGCAGTGGGAGGGGAAGAGTGGAAAACTGGCGATGCCTGCGGAGGGCGTCATTGTCGTAAACCCTTCGGATGAGGCCGCCCTGATGTCCACCGCCCGGATTCTGGCGGACGACCTGCGCGACCTGATGGGTTGGACCTATGCGGTGAAGATCGGCAAGCCGGAGAAGAACTGCGTCTATCTGGCGCTGACAGATCCGGACGAGGAGCTGGGCACGGAGGGCTACGTCCTCTCCGTCCAACGTCGGGCGGACATCCTGGCCCCGACGGTTCAAGGCGTGTTCTGGGGTACGCGCACCCTGCTGCAGATTCTCTACAGGCAGGAGGGATGCCTGTCCAGGGGGACGGCCCGCGACTGGCCGCGCTATCCCAACCGGGGCTTCATGCTGGACGTGGCCCGCAAATTCTTCACCCTGGACTACCTGCAGCAGTATATCAAGGTGCTGTCTTTCTACAAGATGAACGAGTTCCAAGTGCACCTGAACGACAACGGCTTCCCCCAGTTCTTCGGCAATGACTGGAACCGGACCTATGCGGCTTTCCGTCTGGAGAGCGAACGCTTTCCCGGTCTGACAGCCAAGGATGGCTCTTATACCAAGCAGGAGTTCACCGACTTGCAGCGTATGGGCATGGCCTATGGGGTGAACGTTATCCCTGAGATTGACGTGCCTGCCCATTCCCTGGCCTTTACGCACTATAAGCCGGAGCTGGCAGCCAAGGAAGAGTATGGTCGGGACCATCTGGATTTGTACAAGGAGGAAACCTACCGGTTCCTCGACGACCTGTTCGATGAATACCTGTCCGGAGATAGTCCAGTCTTTGTAGGCCCAGACGTGCACATAGGCACCGATGAATACAACAAGAGGGAGGCGGAACGGTATCGCTACTTCACGGACCGCTACCTGAAGCGCGTGGCTTCTTACGGCAAGCATCCCCGCATGTGGGGTGGCCTGAAGTGGCTGCCGGGCAAGACGCCCGTGCAGGCAGAAGGGGTGACGGTCAATGCTTGGTCCTATGACTGGGTGGATCCAGAGGCCTCGCTGAGGGATGGCTATCAGCTGATTAACACGTGCGATACCTATCTTTATATCGTGCCCGGGGCCAACTATTACCGTGACTTTCTGGACCGGAAATGGCTGTACGAGACGTGGATGCCCTGGCTCATTAACAGCCGCCAGCAATTGCCCGAGCATACGCCGGGTCTGCTGGGCGGGATGTTTGCTGTGTGGAACGACCTGTGCGGCAACGGCATTTCGGAGCAGGACGTGCATCTCCGTTCCTTCCCAGCTGTGCAGGTGCTGGCCGAGAAGCTGTGGCGCGGGCAGAATGACGCGGTGCCCTATGCCGATTTCGAGTCGCTGTGCCGTTCCTTGCCGGAGGCTCCCGGCGTGAACCTCTTGGCGCGTGTACCCGAAGGAGAGAACCGTCTGACGCAGCCGGGCGAGGTCTGTGTCCTGAATGGTACGGACACGCTGGGTACGGCTTTGGACGAGGTGGGCTACCCGTATGCCGTCTCTTTCCGGATTTGTCCGGACAAGGATACGAACATCAGCGGCGTCCTGTTCGACGGGCCTCATTCCACGGTCTATGCCAATTGGGAAAATACCGGGCGGATCGCTTTCAGCAGGGATGGCTATACGTTCGTGTTCCATTCCTATTGTTTGCCGGAAGAAGAATGGACGGACATCCGCATCGAGGGCGACTGGAAGGGTACTTCGCTCTTTGTGAACGGTCGCTTGCAGGAGCGTTTGGAAGGGCGCACTGCAAAAGTCTATTATGAGCGGTATCAGCGTATGGACCAGATGGCCTATCAGGAAACTCTCATTTTCCCTTTGCGTCGCATCGGCAATGTCCGGAACGGGTTCAAGGGGAAAATCAGCGACGTAGTGTGCGTGCAAGGAAAGGAGGAATACCGATGAAGAATTGGTTGTCGTTTCTTCTTCTTCTTTGGGGGCTGTCTGGTGCGGGTGCCCGTGTGTGGCGCAGTGGCTGGCTTGTCTATTAATGTCTGGGTCATTGATTGCCGGGCAGACTACCGGACTTTGTTGCTTTCGGGGCCGGGATTCCGCAACGAGCGTCCTAAATATCATGGCTCGGCTATGCTGGGCAAAGAATGCACTTACCGTTGACAGAAACAGACAATAACCATATAAATAACCTATAGTGATGATGACATTTAGAAAAACATTCGCAGGCCTGGGCCTGCTCTCGTTCCTGGTGCCGGGAGGATTGGCGGCCCAGGAGACCCGTCAGGTCGTTTGGTTTGACAAGCCCTGCCAGTCCTCTCCTTATCCGGCGTGGGGAGCGGGAGAAGACATTTCTCCTTCAGCCGGGGACCGTATGCAAAACTGTGACTGGGAGTGGGAACACGCCTCGCTCCCGATAGGCAACGGCAGCCTGGGCGCCAACGTCTACGGGGCCGTGGCCGAGGAACGCCTGACCTTCAACGAGAAGAGCCTGTGGCGCGGAGGCCCCAACACCCGCCGGGGAGCCGCTTATTATTGGGATGTGAACAAGGAGTCGGCCGCCGTGCTGGACGAAATACGCCGTGCCTTCCAGGATGGCGACCGGGAGAAGGCGACGCGCCTGACGCAGGATAACTTCAACGGCGTGGTGTCCTATGAGACCCAAGGCGAGGAACCCTCCCGCTTCGGCGGTTTCACCACGGGCGGCGAGTTCCGCATCGCCACGGGGCTGGACACGGCTCTTGTCAGCGGCTATTCGCGGGAATTGTCGCTGGATTCGGCCGTGGTGACGGTGCGTTTCCGGTGTGGCGACGTGTCCTATCGGCGCGAGTTCTTCGCCTCCTATCCTGATAATATTCTGGCCATCCGCTTCTCGGCCGATCGGGAGGCGATGCAGGACCTGACGCTGGCCTATCTGCCTACGCCCTTCACCACCGGACGCTTCAAGGCCGGCAAGGGCGGGGAACTGAGTTACGTGGCCACGCTGGACAACAACGGGATGAAGTACGTGGTCCGTGTCCGGGTGCTGGCGGACGGCGGAAAGGTCCGGGCCGAGCGTTCGGGCCGGATTCGCGTGGAGAAGGCGGACAACGTGCTGTTCCTGATTACGGCCGATACGGACTACCGGATGAACTTCGACCCGGATTTCACGGACCCGCGGACCTACGTGGGCGTGGACCCGGAGCAGACCACCCGCGACTGGCTGGACGCGGCGGCGGACAAAGGGCATGAGGCTCTGCTGGCCCGTCATGTGGCCGACTACGGGGCCTTGTTCGACCGTTGCCGCCTGGAGCTGAATCCTCATTATTCCCGCGCGGCGGAATCCCTGTCCACCCCCCGGCGGCTGGAGCGATACCGCACCGGGGCGCCGGACTACGGCCTGGAGGCTCTCTACTTCCAGTACGGGCGTTACCTGCTGATTGCCAGTTCGCGTCCCGGCAATCTGCCGGCCAACCTGCAAGGACTGTGGCACAACAACGTGGACGGCCCCTGGCGCATAGATTACCATAACAACATCAACCTGCAGATGAACTATTGGCCGGCCTGCCCGACCAACCTGCCCGAGTGCGAGCAGCCCCTGTTCGACTTCATCCGCACGCTGGAGAAGCCCGGTGCCCGCACGGCCAAGGCCTATTTCGGCGCACGGGGATGGACCACCTCGATATCGTCCAATATCTTCGGTTTCACCTCCCCCCTGCGGGACAAGGACATGACGTGGAACTTCAGTCCTGTGGCGGGTCCGTGGCTGGCCACGCACGTCTGGAACTACTATGACTACACCCGCGACCTGGAGTTCCTGCGCACCACGGGGTATGACCTGCTGAAAGGAGCGGCCCGCTTTGCCGTCAATTACCTGTGGCGCAAGCCGGACGGAACCTACACGGCCGCGCCGTCCACCTCGCCCGAGCACGGTCCGGTGGACGAAGGGGCCACGTTCTCCCATGCTGTCATCCGCGAGGTCCTGCTGGATGCCATTGAGGCCAGCCGGGTGCTGGACGTGGATGCCGGGGAGCGTGCGCAGTGGGAAGACGTGCTGCAGCATCTTGCTCCTTACCGCATCGGGCGTTACGGGCAGCTGATGGAATGGTCGGAGGACATTGACGACCCTTCCGACGAGCACCGGCATGTCAATCACCTCTTCGGCCTGCACCCCGGACATACCATTTCGCCGGTCACGACGCCAGCCTTGGGCAAGGCGGCGCGGGTCGTGCTGGAGCATCGGGGCGACGGGGCCACCGGCTGGAGCATGGGGTGGAAGCTGAACCAATGGGCCCGTCTGCAGGACGGTAACCGCGCTTACACCTTGTTTGGCAATCTGCTGAAGAACGGCACGAACGAGAATCTCTGGGACAGCCATCCGCCTTTCCAGATAGACGGCAATTTCGGCGGGACGGCCGGTGTCGCCGAGATGTTGTTGCAGAGCCATGCCGGATTCATCCACTTGCTGCCTGCCTTGCCGGATGTCTGGCACGAAGGATGCCTGACCGGTGTGCGTGCCCGTGGCAATTTCGTGTTGGACTTGCATTGGGCGGACAATAACCTGACTACGGTGCAGGTCCGTTCCGGTTCTGGGGGACCTTGCCGGCTCCATTACAAAGGCGGGGAACTCTCTTTCCCGACTGAAGCCGGGCGAACGTACACGGTGGAATGGCGGGACGGCCGGTTGTCGCTGGTCCGGTAAGGCTTGGACAGTTGGCACGCAAATGACGCAGAAAGGGCAGATTCTCACAGGCTATCATTCATTCGTCTGATAGATGAAAAATCGGTGAGAATCTGCCCTTTTCTGTGTCTGCGGCCCATTTTATCCTTGCGGGCGGCTTATTTCTTTTTCTTCTTCGAAGGCTTGGCCCATCCTCCTTCATCGAAATCGGGCTCTTGCCAGCGCGGGTCGTTGTCGTGCTGGAAGAATTGGCGCCAGTCGTCTTTCTTGCCTCGCGGGCGGGTGTTCTCCTGTTGCTCGTTGGCAGGTTTCCTGCGGCGTTTGTCGGGAGTTCCGGCGGACGGGCGGGTGCTTTTTTTCGCTTTCTTCGGGGTGCTTCCCGGCTCTTCTCCGGCTATTTCCACTGTCACCTTGCGTCCTTTCCAGTTGGCCCGGTTCAGTCCTTTCAGTATGCTCTGTGTGGCTTCTTCCTCTACTTCGAAGAAGGAGAAGCTGCGCATCAGGTCGATGCGTCCTATCTCTACCCGTCCGCGGACGTGCGAGTTGATCAGTCCTATCAGCTCATTGGGGACGAGGTGGTCGTTCTTGCCCAGGTTGATGAAGAAGCGTGTGAAGCCCGGTTCGGCCCGCCGGTTGTCTTCGCCGGAGGCTCCTTTCTTGCCCCGCTTCTCCTTGCGTTCGGAGCGGGTGTCGCCGGCCGTCTCAATCTCGGCGCGGTCGCGGTAGTAGTCCGAGAAGCGGTTGAATTCGTGGCTCACCATGCGCTTGATGAGGTCCTCCTTGGACAGCCAGTCCAGCTTGCGGTAGACGTCGGGCATGAAGTCTGCAATCTCTTCTTCGTTCACCTTCACTTTCTCCAGGTCGTCGATGACCTTCATCAGCTGGCGCTCGCAGATGTCCTTGGCGGTGGGCATCTTGCCGGCCTCGAACGTCTTGCCTATCTTGCGTTCGATCTCGCGCATGCGGCCTTTCTCGCGCAGGTTGATGATGGCGATGGAGGTGCCCGTCTTTCCGGCGCGTCCGGTGCGTCCGCTGCGGTGTGTGTAGCTCTCGGTATCCTCGGGCAGGCCGTAGTTGATGACGTGCGTCAGGTCGTCCACGTCCAGACCGCGTGCGGCGACGTCCGTGGCCACCAGCAGCTGGAGGTTGCGGATGCGGAATTTCTGCATCACCGCGTCGCGTTGCGCCTGGCTCAGTTCGCCGTGCAGCGAGTCGGCGTTGTAGCCCTCCTGCATCAGCTTGTCGGCAATTTCCTGCGTCTCCTTGCGGGTGCGGCAGAAGATGATGCCGTAGATGTTCGGGTTATAGTCCACGATGCGCTTCAGCGTCTCGTATTTGTCCTTGGCGTGTACCACGTAGACCACGTGGTGCACGTTGGCCGTTCCTTCGTTCTTGCGGCCGATGGTGATTTCCTTGGCGTCGTGCAGGTAGTTCTTCGCGATGCGGGCGATCTCCGTGCTCATTGTGGCGGAGAACAGCAGCGTGTTGCGCTCCTGCGGCACGTCGGCCAGGATGGCGTCTATGCTCTCGCTGAAGCCCATGTTCAGCATCTCGTCCGCCTCGTCCAGCACGACGTTCTGTACCGTGGCCAGCGATACCGTCTTGCGCTGCATCAGGTCCAGCAGGCGTCCCGGCGTGGCCACGATGATGTGCACGCCCTGTTTGAGGGCGCGTATCTGGCTTTCGATGGACGAGCCGCCGTAGACGGGCAGCACCCGCAGGCCGTCGATATACTTGGAATAATCGTTGAGGTCGCCCGCTATTTGCAGGCAGAGTTCGCGCGTGGGGCAGAGGACGAGCGATTGTGGCTGGCGTCGGTCCACATCGGTCTTCTGCAACAGCGGCAGTCCATAGGCGGCGGTCTTTCCCGTGCCGGTCTGCGCCAGCGCCACTACGTCATTGTTTTCTCCCAGCAGATAAGGAATCACTTCTTCTTGTACCGGCATGGGCTGCTCGTAGCCCATTTCTTCGATGGCGCGGCGTATCTCCGGCGACACACCGAGCTCTTCAAATGTCTTCATTCAGTCTTTGTATCACTATGTTTCCGGGTGCAAAGGTAATACAAATATCCATCATACACCGCTTAAAAACCGGGAAACGTGAGGAAAAAAGTTCGTATTCAGCTTAAAGATGTATATCTCTAACCTGGATATATATATCTCTTTAGTATAGAGATATACATCTCCAGGCTGGAGATGAAGATTCTTCCTGCATTTATGAGTTTTTCCCTGTAAGATCAGAGCTTTTTCTTCCACCTAGTATGCATTTGCATCTAATGCTAGGCGGAAACCAAGGTAATTGTAACCTTTCGCCGGATCGTCGTATGTACGTATGGACGGCAGGCAGAATACTTCACTGGCTCTCCATGCACCTCCGTGTGCTACTTTGTATACCCCTATGGGGCTTCCTGTGGGATTCGTTTCGCTGATGTTCGGATAGGGGGCATACCAGTCGTGACACCATTCCATCACATTGCCGCACATGTCATAAATTCCCAACGCATTGGGCAGTTTCTGCATGACGTTGTGTATGCTTCCTTCTGCATTGCCTTTGACCCAGGCTACTTCGTATAAGTGGTCGGAACCTGCGTAGCGCTGTGAGCTTTGTTTTTCACCTCCGCGTGCGGCGTACACCCATTCGGCATCTGTGGGAAGCCTGAAATGCCGGCCGGTACGTTGGTTCAAGGCTTCTATGAACAGCTGTGCTTCCTGCCAGCTGATGTCCGTCACAGGCAGGTGTTTCCCTTTTATAGAGGACGGATTGTTTCCCATGACTTCTTGCCATAATCCTTGTGTTACTTCGCAGGCTCCTATGTAATAGTCGGATAACGTTACTTGGTGCTTAGGCATCTGTTCGGCCAGCCATTTTCGTGTGAAACTGTCCTCGCCTTCCAGTACCTCTTCCGATTCTCCCAATTGGAATGTTCCGCCTTTGACGAAGACCATCTGCACGGTTTCAGTCCCGACGGTCAGTTGAAGGTTTGTTGGGATGGGCTCGTAACGTACCCATAGAATAATGCTGTTGACTATGATCCAAGCGGCAAGCAGGAGTGCCAGATATTTGCCTGGGGCGGTAATATGAAATTTCATGAGCTGATAGGGTTTTAGTTATAGCATAAGATAGTCAATCGTTTCCCCACAAATCGATGAGCGGATACTGTTGGAAAGCGGGGGCATCCTTGAAAGGTTGCCATCCGAACCAAGCGTAGAAGCCATTGGCGTAATAATGCAGGCCTTTGCTTTGCGGGAAAAGGCTGCCGAGAAGCAACAGGCACATGAGGAAGATCACGTAGGCTCCCACTGCCTGGAGGATTCCTTGCAGGATTTGCTTCCTGCTGTCTTTGCCTACGGCTTGTTTCGTGTCGGCAGGGGTGTCTGTCTTTTTGGGATGGGGGTCCGTCATGAGAGATGATGCTGGTGAAAGAGTTGGACGCTTGTCTTCCTTTTTGGTTTCCGATTCTTTCCTTTCTTGTTCAGCCAAGAATTGTTGGTGCGTTTTCTTGATTTCTTCGACAATTTCTTTCTTGCTGCCGTCCTGTTCCTTTAACTCTTGTATGTCTCTCATGGCTTCCAGATGTGCTCCGCTCATCCCTCTGAGCGGTCTGGAGTTGTTTGCCGTCGGGGCATAGGAAGAATTGTCTTCAGCAATGGTCGGAGACGGAGTGGGTTTGGAAGTTGGCTTAGAAATAGGCTTAGACGTGGGAACTTGCATGTACTTGGGGGATGGACCATAGTCATTTTCTTCTTCAGACGAGTCCCTGCACAGCCAGATGACCAGACGTATGATGTAGATGATACAGCCCACCGTCCATCCGAGGACGGCGTATGGATTTGAGTTGATAATTAAGAATATGGTTATAGGTGGTATGAGATAGAACGTCAATATGTTCCATCCGTTTTTGCCAATGTCATGCAGGCGGCGGACAGATACAGACAGCATGGGCAGAAAGAGGGCGAGCCAGAACAGGCAATAGAGCAGGCTGACAGGCTGTCCCCATACTTCAATGGTTGGTGAAGGAATGAAGTATGTTATGATGCTTACTAACACGTCGAAAAGACTGTAATACCAGTATTCAGACCGGCGTGCCCTGCCGGAGAAGTTGACATAGTTCTTGATAAGGGCTGAGTATATTGCTTCGCCAAAGCTTAAGGTTGGCTGTTCGTCGATATAAAACTGCCTGTAAGGCGGATTGCTGCTGTCATTTGCCGCTTCTTTTACAAGGGGTGCTCCGCAGTGAGGGCAAGTGGTAGCTTTATCAGATACCATTGCCCCGCATTCATAACATTTTATTAAAGCCATGTTCAGTCCTCCGTTTTTATGCTTGTTCCATGTTCTTGTAATTCTGTACATCAATGCCTTCAAAGAGATCAAAGACGTAATAGCCGGGTGACAGAGGCACGTTTTTCACGCCGCTGGCAAAGAGCAGGTAGACGGTTATCTGTTTCTGCTCAGGTCTGTTTATGGCTGATTTTAGTTTGTCGTACTTTTCTATCAAACTGTCAAGGGTCCTTTGGTCTGCCGTATAGATTAGGTGAACCAAGTAGTTGATTTTGTTCAGTTCGTCGCCTTTGAACCCAACGCTTAGTTTCAACAAGTCTTTTTCGATATGGACTTCCGGTATATTGTGTGCTTTGAACTCGACGAGGTGCAGGCGTTTCCACTCATTGCCGACATACTGATGGATACACAGATCGATGTTACCGGATCTGCCATTTTCATCGAGGGCAGGCTTTTCCTCTTTCTTGAAGGAATAGCTGTTCAGGGTGGGTGTTTCTACGGAATACTTCAGCCCTTCCGTTGTCCTGCAAAAGTGGTCGATGAACAGTTGTTTGAACTCCTGTTCGCTTTGTCGCTTATGCTTGTTGCGCAGCTGCGGGTAAATCAGTTTGATGTTTCCGGATTCCTGTTCCATTTCGATTAGGTCGCGGAATGCGCTGCGAATGATGAGGTCTACTACGTTCTTCATAATTCTGAGAGTTAATGGTTTAATTCTTATCTTCTTTCTTTGGCAGGGTTATATCTGTTACTTCGAGGTTAAAGTTGATATCTCATTCATGCTGTTCCCAAAAGCAAGCTGATAAATCTCCAAATGCATATAAATCCATGACCATGAGGTTGTCAGAGTTCGAATTGATATGCTTAAGTTGTATTTTCTCGTTGTTTAGGAGGATGCCTTGCGATTGAATCATAATCTGCAAAGAGCTTAAGTCTAATAGGAAAGGTTTGTCAAAGTCTTTAACTCCTTTGAGTGCTTTCTGTAGAATGGGTTGGAATTTCTCGTATGGGAAGGCCCATGTGGAATTGAAAAATGGAGCTCTTACGGTAAATGATTGAACGGAATCGAAATTTAAGTAAACTTCTGGTAGAAGTGGATTTATATAGAGAAAGCATAAAAGTGGAAAATAGAAGGTGATGTTTTGGTCAGTGAAAGGTACGTTAAATATTTGGGGAATGACAAGATAGTATTCGTCACGAGAATCTGATAAGAATCTTTTTGAAATGAATTGAATCTGATAGGGGGTGTATATGGCAATGTCTTCCAAGCTATAGTTTTTGAAAATATAAGGTATTTGTGAGTCTTTGATAGTAGCCCATACACCACAGTAGGCTATTGATGAAAACTCCATAAATTCCGTCAGAAGGATTTTTGCTTCATGTTCTGAGAATGTACCATTAGTTTGTTCGATATCTAACAGATCTCGGAATTTTTCCGCAGTGTCCATTACTTTCTGGGAAATAAAAGCTTGGCGATAATTTGAATAATCTTTGGCTTGATAAATATCTGCGAATTTGGCTTGATAATTAAGAATGCTTTTGTATGGTAGCGAACTCAAAGCATCTTCAAAATAGCGAGAGTATTCGTATTTTTTGGGGATTGACCCCGATTGATAGAGAAATTGTAATGCGGAAACAAGTTGTTGTTCCTGAGTACTTCGGTTGTGCTTACGGATATTTTCCGGTTGGACTTCCCTTTCGTTGGGGGAGGGTTTATAGTTTACATTGAGCGATTCTGTTTCTTCAGGGGAAGTGGAATCGCTTTCTTGTTCATTTCTCCCTATGCATTGAACAATTATAACTATAAAGAGGGCAATGGTTACTATTGTTCGAAGGATTTGCTTGAAGCATCCGTCTGCTAACGATTCTCCGGTTTGGGCTTTATACACTTGGTTTGCAAAAAAATAGCTAAATATAAGTTTTAGGAAATTCATAATGTTTTGGGGGTATGGAAAGATAATTGGGGTTACAAATTTGATAATAATGCCTCTCCTGTTTCAGAATTGATATGAAGGAGCATGATTTATCTTATACTATTTTGCTTTTAGCAGAATGGGATTGGACAAGAATGCAGTGCGGATTGATATGTGGATTTCCGTACTGAACAGTTTGTAAGGATTTTACTTCACTCATAGCGATGTCTGTTTTTATGTCCTTGCAGATCCCCCAACCCGGACGGGTTTAATCATGTTTAGTAAAGGCATTGCCATATAAAGAAAAAGCGCGGGAATCTGTACCTGTCACTCGTCCCGCACATCAAGGCTCTCGCATTGCCCACCGTAGTCTGAACGAGCAACGCAGAAGCCCACGCTGATATGTATATGATGACTTGGCACGTGTCCCTTGTAAAAAAGGGAACGCACCAAGGGACATAACATATCCCGCAGACATCTACCGTTGCTTTGCTTTTGACTACGATTATGAATTTGCGAGATTCTGATGTGCCAAAGACAAAACGCTAAGTAAACGTCTTTCTTTATATGTCCGTTTCCCGCCCGCCCGGCTTCTGCAAAAGAAGCCAAGGGGAAGAAAACGCTACAAAGTTAGAAGATTTTTTCGTGAAATCCAAAGACATAGGTAAAATTGTTGAAAAAGCATGAACGGGTGATTTTTCTTGAGCAGGCTCCTTTCTGGAGTTCCATAAGTGCTCAACTTTTTTGTGGGCAAAGGGGGATTTTTATAATTAAGTAGGTATAGCGAAACTGAAACGGAGGCAAGTCGTGCCGGGAGACTCCGGCATGACTTCTCCTTCGTCAGGTAAAGAACGGCGCGTTATTTTTCTTCCTTCACCAGTAGTATTTCCTGTAGTTGCCGTTGCTCGTCCTTTTGCAGCCCCACGGCTTTCGTCAGGTATTCATCCACGCTGCCGTAGGTGCGTTCTATTTCGTCCTTCGCGGCGTTCAGGAAGTTCTCGCGGGCGGAGAACAGGGTGATGAGGGCTTCCTGCGAGCGGACGGGCAGCTCGTAGACGTAGCTGATGGCCGTGGGTATGTTGAAGCGGCTCAGCCGGTAATCGGTCATGATGTCGTCGTCGTTGACGCCCAGGGCGCTCAGCACCAGGGCCGAGGCGATGCCGGTACGGCCCTTGCCCGTGGAGCATTGGATGACTGCGGGATAGTTCTCCTTGTCCAGCAGGATGTCGAACATTTGCCGGAAGGCCGGGGCGTTGGCGGCCACGATATGGCGGTTGATGCGCTCCACGATGCGGCCTATCGTGTCGGGCTGGATGCGTTGCTGGTCGATGTCGGCCAGGATGTCGGTGAGGCAATCCACCGGGATGGGGATGTGTACCACGCGTGGCTGTCCGGGGAGTGTGCCGGCCGGGAGGGGGCTTTCGGACGGGGTGTGCAGGTCGATGACGGTGCGTATGCCCAGGTGGTTCAGCTTGTCCCGTGTGGCGGGTTGCGAGAGGTCTATCCGGGCGGAGCGGTACAGCATGCCCCAGCGTATCCGCTTGTGTTGCGCATAGACGGGATAGCCGCCCAGGTCGCGGAAGTTCTGCACGCCGGGGACGTTGACCGTGCGCGAAGCCACCCGCACGCGGTATCTGTCGTTGAACAGCAGGGTGTAGTAGTGACGTTGGGACGGCTGGTTGTTGGCAATGGTCATCCACTGGTTGGCGATGGGGGCCGTGGCCACAGGCCTGTTCTCGCGGATGTGGTCGGGGTCGGTGGAGGCGAAGACCTTCACTTCGCCTTCAATGGCCGGCCTGGTTTCCCATTTCATGATAATGCTGTTGCTCGCGCTGTCTTCCTCGCACGCCGCGGTGATGTGGGGGGTCACCCTGCCGCAGGCGGAGAGCAACAGTGTGAGGGCAAGCCCGTTTAACAGATTCTTGTACATACAGACATCAGCTTATTTCCGTTTCTCCGGGGTCTCCGTTGTAAATCGTTTATTTTTCAGTCCGTAGGCGGTGATATCTCCGGGCATGGGCGGAGATATCCCGAGGCGTGGACGGCGATATCCGTAGGCGCGCCCGGCGATACCGCCGGAGGCGGCTGCTTGTGCGCGCCCGTTTTCCGCCTTGTCCCGCTCACCGGATGACAGAGCAAATATAGATGTTTTCGGGGATGGTTGGACGGCAGGGCGTGTGTATTTATATTTCTTTTTGAAATAATAAACGATTGTATCTAAATGCCTGTTAAGCAAGTGTGCGAAATTAACTCATCGTTTGTCCATATCCTTATGGCCCGTGTCAGTCGCGTGCGTCGTATCGGTGGGCGGCGGCAAACTCGGGGGAGACGGAGTTGTTGAAGCTGCGGCAGACATCGGCGGCGAAGTCCATGCCACACTGCACGACGGTGTCCCACGTGGCCTCGTCCGTCGTGTCCAGGTCATCGTGGCGCACGCCTTGGGTCAGCAGGCCGAAGATGATGCCGGCGTTGAAGTTGTCTCCCGCGCCGATGGTGCTCACGGCCTCCAGCGGCCGGGTGGGATAGTCCTTGGCCTGGGAGGCCGTGCGCAGGGCTACCTGGCCGTTGCCGTGCGTGCAGAGGAAGTTGGGGCAGTAGAACTTGATTTTCTCCTTGTAGATGCGGTCGGCGTCGCGCAGGTCGTACATGTAGAAGAAGTCGTCCTGCGAGCCGCGCACGATGTCGGCATATTCCAGGTTCTCGATGATGGTGGGTGCCAGCCGGATGGCTTCCTCCTTGTGTGCCGAGCGGAAATTGGGGTCGTAGTAGACGATGGCCTTCTGCTGGCGTGCCTGTTCCAGCAGTTCCACGACTTTGTCGCGCAGCACGGGGTTCAGGGCATAATACGAGCCGATGATGACGAGGTCATCCTCCTCCAGCTGGGGGAAGGACACGTCGAGCCGCTGGGCGGGATAGTTCTTGTAGAAGAGGTACTCCGCATCGCTGTGTTCGTCCAGGAAGGCGAGGGACACGGGCGACTTGCCGTCGGGGAAGACGTTGACGTGGTCCGTGGGGATGTGGTTGTCGCGCATGAAGCGCAGGATGATGTCGCCCACGCGGTCGTTGCCCGTCTCGCTGATGAAGCAGACCGGCACGCCCGTGCGGCTGAGCGACACGATGCCGTTGAACACGGAGCCTCCGGGTACAGCCGCCGTGGGACGGTTGTCGCGGAAGATGATGTCCAGGATGGTTTCCCCGATGCCGATTACTTTTCGCATAGCTGTCTGGATTTTTCGCCCAAGTAGCCGCCGTGGTGGCGTTTGGAGTAGTCTTCGATGGTGAATCCTGTCCGTTTCATCACTTCCACCACCAGGATGTCGCCGATGACGGTCATGACGGTGGTCGAGGTGGTGGGCGTCATGCCCAGGGGGCATACCTCGTCGGGGTGTCCGGTGCTGAGGCAGACGTCCGCCTGCAGGGCCAGGGGGCTGTCGGGATTGCCGGTGATGACAATGAACTTCAGCCGGGGATTCAGGTTATGGATCAGCTGGGTCAGTTCCACGATTTCGCGGGTTTTGCCCGAGTTGGAGATGAGCAGGAGCAGGTCGTTCTCCTGCAGGATGCCCAGGTCGCCGTGTTGCGCCTCGCTGGGGTGTAGGAATACGGAGGGGGTGCCCGTCGAGCAGAAGGTGGTGGCAATGTTCATCGCTATCTGTCCGGCTTTGCCCATGCCCGAGGTCACCAGCTTGCCTCGGAGCTGATGCACTTGCTCTACGATGAGTTCCACGGCCTTTTCGTAGGCGTCGGTCACCGGGATGTTCATTACGGCTTGCGCTTCTTGTTGCAGGAGCTTCTGAATGTCTGCTATCATTGTTTCCAGTTTTTTAGTATCATAATTGTGGCCGGTCCGTCAGTGCCGGCTGGTTGTGCGGAAGGCGGTTGCCTTCTTTGTCACTTGCAAATATCTGCAATTTTCCATAAACGGCAATAAGTTTTGTTGTATTTTTGCGCCCGTAAATCGAATCATCGTGGCAAAATGAAGAAATTGAGCGAAGATACCCCTGTCTGCAACCTCCATGTCCTGCCCAACGGACTGCGCATCATTCATCAGCCTGTGGCCTCGCGGGTGGCCTATTGTGGCTTTGCCGTCGATGCCGGCACGCGCGACGAGCGCGAGGACGAGTCCGGCATGGCACACTTCGTGGAGCATCTCCTCTTCAAGGGCACCCGCAAGCGCAAGGCATGGCACATCCTGAACCGCATGGAGAATGTGGGGGGCGACCTCAATGCCTATACCAACAAGGAGGAAACGGTGGTCTACTGCGCCTTTCCCGCCGAGCACTTTGCCCGCGCCTTCGAGCTGCTGGCCGACATTGTGTTTCATTCCACCTTTCCCCAGCGTGAGGTGGAGAAGGAGACAGGCGTCATCCTCGACGAGATACAATCTTATGAGGACACGCCTTCTGAACTGATTTTCGATGACTTCGAAGACCTTATCTTCCGGGGGCATCCGTTGGGGCGCAACATCCTGGGCAACCCCGAGCGGCTGAAGGCCTTCCGGGGCGAGGACGCTGCGGCTTTTACCGCCCGCCTCTACCGTCCGGACCGGATGGTTTTCTTCGTGTACGGGGCTGTGGACTTCCGCCGGGTGGCGCGTTTGGCCGAGAGGCTGCTTGCCGATGTCGTTCGACCTTCAGAACCGGAATCTGACGCCCGTTGCCTGCCGCCGCCCTATGTGCCTGCCCGCCGCACCTTGCACCGCGACACCCATCAGTCCCATGTCATGATTGGCGGTCGTGGCTACGATGCCCATTCCCCGCGCCGCACGGCTCTTTATCTGCTGAACAATCTCTTGGGCGGCCCCGGCATGAACAGCCGGCTGAACGTGGCCTTGCGCGAGCGCCGCGGGCTGGTCTACAATGTGGAGGCCAATCTTACGTCCTATACCGATACGGGCACCTTCTGCATCTATTTCGGTTGCGACCCCGACGACACGGACACCTGCCTGCGCCTGGTTCGCAAGGAGCTGAAGCGTCTGCGCGACCGCCGCCTGACCGCCGCCCAACTGGCTGCCGCCCAAAAGCAGCTGACAGGCCAGTTGATTGTGGCTTCGGACAACAACGAGGCCAACGCCTTGGGCATGGCCAAGACCTTCCTGCATTACAACCGCTACGAGACCATGGCCGATGTGTTCCGTCGCATCGATGCGCTGACGCCGGACCTTCTGCTGGACGTGGCGGGCGAGATGCTGGAGGAGGAACGCTTGTCGGTGTTGATATATGACTAAGTAGGCGATGTCGCGTTATATAGTGTGAAAAAAGATAGCCCGGATTTGCTAATTCCGGATTTATGTGTACATTTGTTGCGTTCTTTGTGAGCAAAAAGAAAGCGTTTTAGGCATTATCCAGCGTTCAGGAAATCCCCAATTTCAAAAACGACAACACCGGATAATACAAGAAACGCTCCACGGACTATATAGAATAGATATAGGCGTGGGGCTTTATGTATTACCACGTTGTTGTCAAGTATGGGGATACTTCTGAGCGATGATAATACTAAAGTTCCCCACGCTTAACTTTTTTATCTAAACCTTTGTAATGGCTTGGAGGGGAACGGGCATCGGTTATGGTTATGGAAACGGGCAAGATTCTCCAAGTGCTCCGTCCCTTTGGGGACGCTTCTTTGCGGCCGCATATCGTGCGGTCACGTCTCTCTCATCTTTTCCGCATGGTCAATACCGACCCCGCGCATCCCCCGTTATGCAAATTATGTGCCGACTATTCCCTTTAATCTTTTTAATCCCTAACCAACATGAAGATAAGATGTACCCCCCGCGCAGGAGAAGATGAGGCGCGGGGGGAAGCGCAAGCTGTTCGGAAAGCCGCTGGAAAAGCTTCGGAAAGACAATCGTGCAGTCATTCGCAGCAATTGGCGGTCTTGTTAAGTCGGCTCGACCGGATGGAACACCGGTTGGACGCCATGCTGTCATTACTGTCGCAATGCTGACATTTTGTCCATTATTGAAACCGAAATAGGCTGATTTGTTCGAAAAAACGGCAGAAAATTCGATAAAATGAGGTGTAGAACACTTTTTGCCATACGGGTGGTGGAAAGTCTTAGAATGTAGGCAGTCCTTCCCTCCGTGAGGGGATTGCAAATATATAAAACTGTATTAATTAACTGTATTATTAACCTAAACAAGAAAGGAAAATGCGTATGATTCCAGCTAAAAGAAATGAAGGGTGGTTACCCGAGATGTTCCGTGATTTCTTTGACAACAATTGGATGTTGAAGGCCAATGCCACGGCACCGGCCATCAATGTCATTGAGAACGACAAGGACTACAAAGTAGAAGTGGCCGCTCCCGGCATGACGAAGGATGACTTTAAAGTCACGCTGGACGATGCCAACAACCTGCTGATTGAGATGGAAAAGAAGAGTGAAACCAGTGCCGAGGACAAGAAAGACCGGAAATTCCTGCGCCGCGAGTTCTCTTACTCGAAGTTCGAACAGGGCATCCTGCTGCCGGACAATGTGGAGAAGGACCGGATTTCTGCTAAGGTAGAGAATGGCGTCCTCACCATTGAGATTCCGAAGAAAGCGTCGGAAGAAGCGGCTAAGGTAGCCAAGACTATCGAGGTGAAGTAAGGTTTTGTTTTATTTTTGCTCTCTGGAGGGTATGTCTGTATCAGGACATGCTCTCTTTTCGTTGAGAGCTTGTCAGATTATCACTTATGGAAAAAGACGAAAAGAAATACATTGGCATTCTGACCTCTGGTGGAGACGCTTCGGGCATGAATGCAGCTATCCGTGCCGTGACGCGCAGTGCCATTGGCAACGGTTATGGCGTGAAAGGCATTTACCGGGGGTACGAGGGCTTGATTAGCGGCGAGGTCAAAGAACTGACTACCGAGAGTGTCAGTAACATTATCCAGCGAGGCGGTACCATTCTGAAGACGGCCCGCTCGCAGGCATTCATGACACCCGAGGGACGGAAGAAAGCCTATGAAACCTTACAGCGCGAGCATATCAGTGCGCTGATTGTTATCGGCGGGGACGGTTCGCTGGCGGGTGCACGCACCTTTGCTGATGAATATGACGACGTGGTATGCATCGGCCTGCCCGGCACGATAGACAATGACTTGTATGGCACGGATTATACCATCGGTTATGATACAGCCTTGAATACCATTGTGGAGTGTGTGGATAAAATCCGCGATACGGCGACATCGCACGACCGTATCTTCTTCGTGGAGGTCATGGGGCGTGATGCGGGCTTTCTGGCACAGAACAGTGCCATAGCTTCCGGGGCCGAGGCTGCCATTATTCCTGAGGACCGAACGGATGCCGACCAGTTGGAGCAGTTCATCAGTCGTGGTATCCGTAAGACGAAGAACAGCAGCATCGTCATCGTGTCCGAAAGTCCCAAGGACGGCGGTGCCATGCACTATGCCGAGCGGGTGCGTAAGGAATATCCGCAATACGAGGTGCGCGTCTCCATCCTTGGCCACTTGCAACGCGGCGGTTCGCCCAGTGCATACGACCGTATCTTGGCCAGCCGCTTGGGTGTCGGGGCCATTCAAGCGTTGCTGGAGGGGCAGCGCAATGTGATGGTTGGCATCCACAACGATGAGATTGTCTATGTCCCCTTCGCGCAGGCCATCAAGGATGACAAGCCTTTGGACAAGAGCCTGATCCGGGTGCTGAACGAACTGTCCATCTGAAGGCTCAGAGCTTGTCTGCCACCGCCTGTTTCTCCAGCCGCCGCATGCTGAACTCGCATCCGCAATACTGCTGGTTGTAGAAGCCGTATTCGCGGAGCAGCTGATTGCGTCGGTCTTGCAGGCCGCCTTTGCGCCAGTTCTGTTCCCAAAACAGGGTGCCGGGGTGGCGTGCGGCGGCCGCTCTGCCCGCTTCATTGATTTGCTCCAGGCTTTTCCAGCGCGAGGAGGCCAGGGTGGTGGTGAAGAGGGTGAAGCCATGCGCGGCGGCATAGCGGGCCGTCTCGTCCATGCGCAGCAGGAAGCAGCGCAGGCAACGGCGCCCTCTTTCGGGCTCTTCCTCGAAACCTTTCATCCGACTCTGCCAAAGCGTGTGGTCATACTCTGCATCTACGAAGTCCAATCCTTGGGACGTGACGAAGCGGATGGCCTCCTGCTTGCGGATTTCGTATTCCTCGGGCGGGTAAATATTGGGATTGCAATAGAACACGGTGGGACGGATGTGGTTGGCCAGCATACATTCAATGATGGCCGACGAGCAAGGAGCGCAACACGAGTGCAACAGCACGCGCGTGTCTCCGTTGGGAGTTTGTAGTTTCAGCATAGGGCGGTGATGTCTTTGTTTCGGGGCATTCCTCCGGGCTCCTGGCATGCCTGCAGTACCAAGAGGCTTTCCGGTCCCATGTTGAACAGCAGGTCTGCGATGCTGAGGTTGGGCAGGAAACCCAGGCGGTCTTGGAACACCTGATAGTAGGGATGGGGCGCGAAACCGGGGTCTTCCGTGCGGAAGTCTTTCTTGGGATGGATGCGCTCGCGGAAGTCGTCGGCATCGGTCGGGATGGCCACGTAGTCCGTGGTGCGGCCGATGTGGGGGGCGAGGTCTATCAGTGAGCAGACCAGGCTGCAGAGAGCCTCGTTGAAGTCCAGGAGAAACTCGTATTTCTGTTCATAGAAGGGGCGGAACTCGTCCTTGTAGTATTCGAAGAAGGGCGTGTGGTTGTAGGCCGATTCGAGTGCATTCCAATGCAGGTGGCGCCAGTTGCCGTGGTCGGAGATGCGGATATCCCGTGTGAGGCACTTCGGGGTGTCGGGTTTTACGGTGGGAATGGAGAGGTCCAAGGGGCCGTCCGGGCCGGCGATGGTGCAGCGGTTGCGGTAGGTCTGCTTGCCATAATGGTCATATTGCTCCACGAGGATACGGTCGTAGGCCAGGAGTTTCGTGTAGTATTCCACGGGGGCAAGGTAGGCGGTGGACAGGAGTACGGTGGTCATAGGGCGTGGTGGTTTGTTACTTGACGGCCAGTCCCATCCGGTCCCAGCGGTAGCCGCTGAAGATGCCGGTGCCCTGTTGCTTGGAGAACCAGATGCGGGCTGCCCGTCCGATGACATGGTCTTCGGGCACGAAGCCGAACAGGCGTGAGTCGGAGAGGTTGGAGGCATTGTTGGCCGTGACCCAATAATAATCTTTGCTGAAGGTGCACGAGTCGGCGGGCTGTCCGTCCACGTAGAGGGTGTCGCCCTGGATGAAGGCGTTGCGTCCTTCGTGGAGGAGGAGGGTGTTGCACAGCAGGGTGCGGTTCCACGGCAGGACGCGCACCGTCATGCCCCGTCCCGGGACGATGAGGGGGTGCAGATGCCGGATGGAGTCTGTCCGTTCCACCGGTGTCAGGGGCAGGTGGTCGTTGGCGGCCTGTTCCAGCAGGTAGCATTCATAGCGGCTGAGGCTGCGGATGTTCTTGACGGAATCGCTGCCCAGCAGGGGGGAGGAGATGGACAGGCGGGTCAGCAGGGAGTCCAGCCGGGCTTCCTCCGTGCGTGGATAGGCGAACAGGAACTTCTGGTCGGGAGCCATCTTCTCCGAGGGTACGACGTTGAAGAGCGAGTCCACCAGCAGCGTGTCGTCCGGCGTGCCGATACAGCGGCCGATGAAGACCTCGCGGCGGCTGATGACCTCCTCTTGCAGGTTGCCGGGATTGTTGAAGACAATGATGTCCTCGCGCCCTACGGGACAAGAGCCCCAGCGCTTGTAGCCCCACCAGCTCATCAGGGGGAGGCGCAGGCCATAGCTCCACTTGTTGACGAGGATGCGCTCGCCTTGGTAGAGCGAGTTTTCCATCCCCGACGAGGGAATCAGGTAGGAAGTGGCCACACACGTGCGCAGCAGTACTCCGGCGAGTACCGCAGCTCCGATGGCTGCCAGTGTCTTACCTGCCTTTTTCATTCCCTTAGTTATTGTCTACCCATTTGAAGAGGCGGTCCCAGCGGATGTGGCCGTCGAACCAGTCGCGGTCCTTGTCCAGCGAGAGCCATACGACGAGCGGCTTGCCCACCACGTGGTCCTCGGGCACGAAGCCCCAGTAGCGCGAGTCGAGCGAGTTGTGCCGGTTGTCGCCCATCATCCAGTAATAATCCATCCGGAACGTATAGGTGTCCGTCTTCTGTCCGTTGATGTAGATGCCGTCTTCGCGTTGTTCCAGCGTGTTGCCCTCGTAGGCCTCGATGCAGCGGCTGTAGATGGGCAGGTTGTCCTCCGTCAGGGTGATGGTGGCGCCTTTGGCGGGAATCCAGACGGGGCCGTAGTCGTCGCGCGTCCAACGGGTGTAGAGGTTCAGCGGATAGACGTCGCCCCCGTAGGCGGCCGGCTCGCGGACGATGCGTGCCACCAGCTTCTTGTTGGCCAGCAGCGTGTCATACATCTTCTGCGTCAGCGGCAGGTGGTAGACGGGAGCCAGGCGTCCCTGCGCATCCCGGGCGTCCAGGCCCAGCGAAGCCAGCACGGCATGGCTTTCGGCGTCGTCCGGCAGCAGCCATTGGTCGTCCTTGCTGATGCCCAGTTCGCGGAACATATCCTGCGTGAGGACGGGGCCGGTAGTCTGCACGAAGTAGTTGAACTGCACGTTCTCCGGCACGGGCGTGGGCTGTCCGTTCAGGTAGACCCGCCCGTCGATGATTTGCAGCGTGTCGCCGGGCAGGCCGGTGCAGCGCTTCACGTAGTTCTCGCGGCGGTCCACGGGGCGCACCACGATGTCGCCGTACAGTTGCGGGTTGCTCAGTATCAGTTTGCGGCCGGCCGCGTAGTAGAGGTCATAGATGGCGCGCTGCTGTTCGCGGGTCAGGCTGTCCATTTCCACGGGGTTGGGGTAGAGGCGTCTGCCTTCGCGGTAGGCCAGGCTGTAGAAGTCTTCCATCTGGTGGTTCAGGGCCACGGTGTCGCCCGCGGGGAAGTTGAACACCACGATGTCATGCAGCTTCACCCGTCCAAAGCCTTTCACGCGCTTGTAGTCCCAGCGCGGCCACTCCAAGTATGATTTGCAGTTGAAGATGGGCAGCGTGTGCTGCGTCAGGGGCATGGACAGCGGCGTGTTGGGCACGCGCGGGCCGTAGCTCACCTTGCTGACGTAGAGGAAGTCGCCCACCAGCAGTGATTTCTCCAGCGACGACGAAGGTATCTGGTAGTTTTGGAACAGGTAGATGTTGACAAAGTAGACGGCCACCAGCGCGAAGACGATGGCGTCCACCCAGCTCATGACGCTCCGCACGGCGGGGTTATTGGATTTCTTCCAGAATCCCCAGGGGATGAACTTGGTGATGTAGATGTCGAAGATGAAGGGCACGACGATGAGGCCCCACCAGCTCTTGACCCAGAGGAGGAACAGCAGGTAGAGCAGCGTGACGATGCCGAACTTTATCCAGCGGCCGATGCCCCGTTGGCGGGGGCGGTCCAGTTTCGGGTTATTGGTAAATTCCATAGTGTCTTATGCTTTCAGAAAGGGGAACAAGTCTTCCATCGTCAGCAGGCCCGTGTGCTGCGCGGTGTATTCGGCGGCCAGCACGGCGCCCAGGGCGAAGCCGCTGCGGTTCTTGGCGTCGTGGGTGATGGTGATGCTGTCCGCGTCCGAGTCATAGCGGATGCTGTGGATGCCCGGCACTTCGTCGCGGCGAATGGAAGAGATTGGCAATTCCTCCGGGGCACATTGCGTGGAGCCGCTCAGGGTGCCGTCCGGGGCCAGGAGGGTGCCTTTCACCCAACGGGTCTTGCGGCCCAGGTTGTCCAGGATACCCTCCGCCAGGGTGATGGCGGTGCCGCTCGGCGCGTCCAGCTTGTGGACGTGGTGCGTCTCCTCCATCGTGACGTCGTATTCGGGGAATTGGTTCATGATGCGTGCCAGGTACTTGTTGACGGCCGAAAAGATGGCCACGCCCAGGCTGAAGTTGCTGGCCCAGAACAGCGTCTTGCCCTCCTCGGTGCAGAGGCGGCGTACGTCGTCGCCGTGGTCCTTCAGCCAGCCGGTGCTGCCGGACACCACCTTGACGCCGGCTTCGAAGGCGCGCAGGTAGTTGCCGTAGGCGGCCTGCGGGTTGGTAAACTCTATGGCGACGTCGGCGCTCCGGAAGGCTTCCGAGTTGAAATCCTGCTGGTTGTCCAGGTCGATGATGCTCACGATTTCATGTCCACGGCTGCGGGCGATGCGTTCTATCTGCTTGCCCATTTTGCCGTAGCCTATCAATGCTATTTTCATTGTGGTCTGATGGTTGATTTATTGCTATTTGTTGCAAAGGTAGTGTTTTTCTTGCAGGAGGAGATAGGATTTCTCATATTTTAACCGCTGTGCGTGCCGGGCTTCGTGCAAATTGGCGTATCTTTGGGCTGTGATAATCTATAAACCCACAGAGAAATATGCGGAAAGTACCCAAATTCTTCAATACGGCGGGGCCGATACAGCCCGACATTCATTATAATGTAGAACCGTTGAGCCGCATCGACTTGGAGGAAGTGGAGCAGTTGATTTACCAACGGAAGTATTTCGTGCTCCACGCTCCGCGGCAGACGGGCAAGACTTCGTGCCTGCTGGCCTTGCGCGACTACCTGAACGCGCGCGGCGAGTTCGTCGCCGTCTATGCCAATATCGAGGCGGGACAGGCTTTGCGGAATGATGCAGAGAAAGTGGTGCAGACCACGGCGGCCACCATTGCCGACCGGGTGGACACGCTGCGCGGAGGGGGTGAGGCCGTCCAATTGCTTCGTGCAGTTCGTGAATCGAGTGAATCTTCAGGCGGTTTGTTGACGGCTTTCCTTAGGGCTCTCTGCGAATCCCTTCCCCTGCCCTTGGTGCTCTTCCTCGACGAGATAGATGCTTTGGTGGGCGACGGGCTGGTCAGCGTGCTGCGCCAGATCCGTGCCGGTTACGACCAGCGTCCGCAGCACTTCCCGCAGACCGTCATCTTGTGCGGCGTGCGCGACGTGCGGGACTACCGTATTGTGCTTTCCAACCAGGACATCGTGACGGGCGGTTCGGCCTTCAACATCAAAGCTAAATCCTTGCGTTTGGGCAATCTGACAAAGGAGGAGATACACGACCTCTATATGCAGCATACAGCCGCCACGGGGCAGGAATTCGATGAGGCTTGCTTTCCCATGATTTGGGAGGCCACCGAAGGCCAGCCCTGGCTGGTGAACGCCCTGGGCTACGAGGTGACGATGGAGATACGGGAGAACCGCGACCGCAGCGTCCGCATCATCCCGGAGATGATTTACCGCGCCCAGGAGAACATCATCTACCGGCGCGACACGCACATAGACATCCTGATAGACAAGCTGCGCGAAGACCGGGTGCGGCGGGTCATCGCGCCTATACTGGCCAATGAAGACGCGGAGACAGAGACGCATCTGTCTGACGATGACATCCAGTACGTGGTGGATATGGGCCTGGTGGTGCGCGACAAGCCGTTGCGCATTGCCAATGCCATCTACAAGGAAATCATTCCGCGCGAACTGACGTGGGCACGCCAGCAGACACTCATCCAGCAGGCAGCGTGGTACATCAATCCCGACCGCAGTATCAACATGGAAAAACTGCTGCTGGACTTCCAGCAATTCTTCCGCCAGAATGCCGATTCGTGGATAGAGCGTTTCGACTACAAGGAGAGCGGGCCGCAACTGCTTTTGCAAGCCTTCCTGCAGCGGGTGGTGAATGGGGGCGGCTATATCGACCGTGAATATGGCCTGGGCCGAGGGCGGACAGACCTGCTTATCACAAAGCCGCTGACCGACCAATACGGCGGACCCTACCAGCGCATTGTATTGGAATTGAAAATCCTCCGCGGCAATATCGAGGAAACCATCCGCAAAGGTCTGGAGCAGACGGCGGGCTACATGGACAAGTGCGGCGGCACCATCAACGAAGGGCACTTCATCTTGTTCGACCGCCGCCCGGGGCGCCCGTGGGAAGAGAAGTTGTGGCACCGCACGGAGCAATACGGCGGGCGCGAGATTAGCGTGTGGGGGATGTGACATATTTGCAATACATGTTTGCAAACTGCTGATTGACAGCCTTTATCTCCGGATTATTGCGCCCGTGCTCGCAGACGTCGCCGTCCGCGGGCGCAGGTATCCCCGCCCGTGGACGAGGATATCCCCGTCCGCGGGCCTCAATCGTTGTACCGGTGGTAGTTGCGGCGGGTGATGGTCACGGCAAACGGGCCTTTGCCGCCCTGCGCGAGGTCGTCATCGTCGAAGGGGCGCACTTTGTACCACAGCATCAGGTCGCCGATGGCCGCTGCCAGGCTCATCAGCCCGAAGAAATAAACCACCGGTTGGCCGGTGCAGAAGCCGTGCACGGCGGGCAGCACGCCCAGCAAGATGGCAGGCAGCAGCAGGACGAGCCGGAAGAACTTCAGGGGCAGGGGGCGTTTGGTGTAGAAAGCGACGCCGGCCCAGTTGGCTATAAAGCAGATGTCCTTGGCCTTGCGCCCGTTGAGGAAGTAGAGCAGCAGGTAACTCAGCAGGAGGTTGGCCAGTAAGGCGCATAGCGTGGTTTCCCAGAAATACTGGTATAGGATGCTGCCGAGGAGGTAGCCGCTGCTGTAGGCCGAGAAGCCTTCCCAGATATAATCGTATAGCAATGCACCGAGAATCAATATCAGTAGGATGATGACGAGGGCGATGAGGTTCAGCCGCCCGGTGGCGAGCCTGACTTCGCTGGTGCCCGTTTTCGGGGTGGTGGCGGGTTGAGTCGTTGTAGGCATAGTCTCTTTGTCTTTTTAGGAGTGATACATTTGTTTTTCTTTTCACGTTGCAAAGATACGCGGCTTTCCCTTCACTTTACGTTAATGTTAGGTTATCGTTAGGTTAACGGGACGTTGGTAAGCGATAAATCCTTTATCTTTGCAGTCGTTAGTATAATGATAAAGACATTTCTGTATGAAGAAATCCGCTTATATGCTCCTCACCATCGTCGCCGCCCTGGCCGCCCTCTTCTTCCTGGGCTACTGGATGGGCTACGGCATCACGCTGAACCGCGCCAATGTGGAGCGGCGCATCCACGAGGCCTGGTGCCGCACGGACGACCGCCGGGCGCACGACCCTTCGTGCCGCCTGGACAGCGTGTTTGTCCGGGAGTTGATAGACAAGAACTTCCGCCGCCTGAAATTCCACCTGGACACGGTGGCCCTGGCGGACAGCACCGTGCGCCTCCGCGCCGACCTGCGCTACCATGCCGACTATGCGCGCGAGCTGGAGGAGGGGCGCACCTTCGTCATTCCCCTGGGCGACGGCGGGCGGGGCGTGCGGGCGCACATCGTCAACCTGCGTGCCGAGTCCGTGGGCGGACAGCTCTACTACTCCATCGGTTCGCTGGTGTTCATCTGCCTGGTGTTGTGGGGTGTGCTGAAGCAGCGGGACATCATCCGCGGGCAGGACAAGCTGGCGCGGATGCGCGAGGACTTCTCCTACGCCATGATACACGACATGAAGACGCCGCTCAGCACCATCATCATGGGGCTCAAAGTCCTGCGGAGCGGGCGTCTTGATGCCTTGGAGGAGAAGAAACAGCGGAACTTTGACATCCTGGAGGGCGAGGCGGCCCATCTGCTGGCCCTGACCAACAAGGTGCTGACCCTCTCGAAACTGGAGCACGAGCAGCTGCTGCTCTATCCGGAGTTCATCGCCCTGCGCCCGATGGTGGACGACCTGGTGCAGACCTTCACGGCCAAGGCGCAGAAGCCCGTCACCTTCCGCACCGACCTGCGCGAGGAGGCCGTCTTTGCCGACGGGGAATTCCTGAAAGAGGCCCTGGCCAACCTGCTGGACAATGCGCTGAAGTACTCCAAGGACAGCGTGGAGGTGCGCATCGCGTCGTGGGCCGAAGAGGGCTACACCCGCATCAGCGTGCGCGACAACGGCATCGGCATCCCCCTGGCGGCGCAGGCCACCATCTTCGACAAGTTCGAGCGCGTCCTGCCTGCCGGCGGCGGCAAGGGGCAGAAGATAGCCGGCTTCGGCCTGGGGCTGAGCTACGTGATGAACGTGGTGCGCGAGCATGGCGGCTACGTCACGGTGGAGAGCGTCGAGGGCAAGTTCAGCGAGTTCACCCTGTCGCTGCCCCTGCCCGACGAAGGCCCGGAGGCAGACGGACGGGAGGGGTAAAAGATTCTTCCCCGAAAGTTGGCAATCTGGCCAAATTGCCCTATCTTTGACACCCATAAACCAACGTGACGGTACGATGGAACAACTGCTGCATTATGTCTGGCGACACCGCATTTATCCCCTGCGCCCCCTGCAGACCACGGACGGGCAACCGCTGGAGGTCATCGACCCAGGCCTGCCCCATACGCACGCCGGCCCCGACTTCTTCAACGCCAAGGTGAAGCTGGGCGGCACGCTCTGGGCGGGCGACGTGGAGGTGCACGACCGCGCCTCGGACTGGCTGCGCCACGGGCACGACCGCGACCGGGCCTACGACCGGGTGGTGCTGCACGTCGTGGGCGAGGCCGATTGCGACGTCTTCCGCACCAACGGCGAGCGCATCCCGCAGCTGTTGTTGCCCTGTCCCGACGAGGTGCGGCAAAGGTACGATGACTTGCGCCGGCCGGAAATCTTTCCGCCCTGCCACGAGATACTCTCCCGTTTGCCGCTGCTGAAGGTGCATGCGTGGTTCTCCACGTTGCAGGTGGAACGTCTCCAGCAGAAGGCCGAAGCCATCAACCGCCGCCTGGCACGCTGCAACCAGCATTGGGAGGACGCGTTCTTCATCACCCTGTCGCGCAACTTCGGTTTCGGCCTGAACGGCGATGCCTTCGAGCATTGGGCCACGCGCCTGCCCCTGCGGGCCGTGGACAAGCACCGGGACAAACTGTTTCAGGTGGAGGCTTTTTTCTTCGGCATGGCGGGGCTGCTGGACGGGGAGGAGGAGGAAGGCTATGCCTGCGGCCTTCGCCGCGAGTTTGCCTATCTGCAGCGCAAGTTCGGCCTGCCCGAGCCGATGTCCGCCGGGCAGTGGCGTTTCCTGCGCCTGCGGCCGGGCAATTTCCCGCACGTCCGTCTGGCCCAGCTGGCCTATCTGTATTACCAGTCAGAAGGCCTCTTCTCGCGCGTGCTGGAGGCGGAGACGGCGGACAGCCTCCGGAAGCTGTTCGTCGGGGTGCGCACGTCGGAGTTCTGGACAGAGCACTTCCATTTCCGCAAGGCTTCGCCCCGCCGGGTCAAGTCGTTGGGGGCCGGCGCCGTGGACCTCATCGTGCTGAACACGGTGGTCCCGATGCTCTACGCCTACGGCCAATACCGCTCGGACGAACGCCTGTGCGGGCGGGCCTCCCGTCTGCTGGAGTCGCTCAAGGCCGAGGACAACAGCCTCATCCGCCGCTGGGCCCGTGCCGGCCTGCCGGTGCGCACGGCGGCCGACTCGCAGGCGTTGCTCCAGTTGCAGAAGGAATATTGTGACAAGCGCGACTGCCTGCGCTGCCGCTTCGGCTATGAATACCTGAAGGCCCGCAGCGCCCCCCGTCAGTCATTAACCATTGACCATTGACCATTAACCATTAATCATTAATCATTAACCATTAAATAATTATTCCTCATGAACGAACTTTTATCCATTGTAGAACATTTTCACCCGCAGGGCACCGTGAGCGAGATACGCCCCTTGGGTTCGGGACTGATTAACGACACGTACAAAGTGGTCACAGCCGAGGCCGGTGCGCCCGACTATGTGTTGCAGCGCATCAACCACGCCATCTTCCAGGACGTGGACGGCCTGCAGCGCAACATCGAGGTGGTCACCTCCCACATCCGCCGCAAGCTGGAGGCACGGGGCGAGACGGACATCGACCGCAAGGTGCTGCATTTCCTCACGGCCGACAACGGCAAGACCTATTGGAAGGAAGGCGAGGCCTACTGGCGCGTGATGGTCTTCATCCCCCGTGCCAAGACCTACGAGACGGTCAATCCCGAATACTCCTACTGTGCCGGCAAGGCCTTCGGTCAGTTCGAGGCCATGCTGGCCGACGTCACCGAGCCGCTGGTGGAGACCATCCCCGACTTCCACAACATGGAGCTGCGCCTGCGCCAGCTTCGCGAGGCCGTCAGCGCCGATGCCGCCGGGCGCGTCAAGGAAGTGTCCCGCTACCTGGAAGCGATCGAACGCCGCGCCGACGACATGTGCAAGGCCGAGCGCCTGCACCGCGAGGGCGTGCTGCCCAAGCGCGTCTGCCACTGCGACACGAAGGTGAACAACATGATGTTCGACGAAGACGGCAGCGTGCTCTGCGTCATCGACCTGGACACCGTGATGCCCTCTTACGTCTTCTCGGACTACGGCGACTTCCTCCGCTCGGCAGCCAATACGGGCGCCGAGGACGACCGCAACCCGGACAACGTGTCGTTCAACATGGACATCTTCCGCGCCTTCACGCGCGGCTACCTGGAGTCGGCCCGTTCGTTCCTCCTGCCTGTCGAGGTGGAGAACCTGCCCTATGCGGCCGCCCTCTTCCCCTACATGCAGTGCGTCCGTTTCCTGGCCGACTATCTCAATGGCGACACCTATTATAAGATAGCCTATCCCGAGCATAACCTGGTGCGCACCGCCGCCCAGTTCAAGCTGTGGCAGAGCGTGGAGGCGCACCAGGACGAGATGCGCGCGTTCATCGCCAGCCTGGCATGAGCATTCCCCCCCCTCCCTCCTTCGGGAGTTAGTTATATGAAAAAAAGCCGTCCCCGTGTCAGAAGCGGGGGCGGCTTTTTCTGTATGCTCGGCATGAGTATTAGCTAACGGGTGCAAGTCCCGAATGAGCCCTAATAGCGGGAATCATACAGCCAATGGCAAGGGTGTCCATCGCGAGTTGGAATCTGAAAGAAGTCGGCGGCAAACATCTG
>DWZE01000094.1 GCA_019118325.1 Candidatus Bacteroides intestinavium | reverse complement strand
TTGCTTTAATGTGTGGTAGGAGACCATTAAAGGTAATGAAAATCAGCTACTTGACCTATTTTATTCTGCTAAACTTTATTAATTAACTTATTTGTTATCAACGGATTAGCTATAAATTTAACGAAGTATTAGGTAACAATATAGGTGGTTTCTTCTTTTTTTTCTATGCAATTTGTTTCCAATATTCCACTTCTGTTTTAGCTCATAGTTTAAGCCGATAACAAAGATATCATATTTTGCTTACATTGTTCAATACCAAGGACCGTGCCGTACAGACACTCTACCAGTCGCCCGACGAACTGCTGGAACTTTACAAGTACCTAAACTTCGACTTCGAGCAACAGGCCGGCCTGCAAGCCTCCGTTCCTTTCAAGGCAGGAAAGTAGCTCGACTCACGCCTAACCCTCCTCGGCTTGTGGATGCGCCAGAAGGACAGCGACTTTTACGACCTTCCCTTCGACCGCCACCGCCTGCTGGGTATTGCCATGCTGAACAACACCATCACTCTGAGCCGTAAGCCCGACCTGCGCTTGACCGTCGACGGACGTCTGCAAGGGCGTGCCATCCAGGGCATCTACGACATTCCGGCGCTGGGTAATCTTTCGGCCACATTGCGTTACACATTTCTCGATGGCAATGCCGTGCTTACCGCCTGGTGCCGCGACATTCTCCAGACTGCCATGCCCTGTCCGCAGATACGCTATGGCCGACAGTGGGTGACAAACAATTACTCCAGCTTCCGTAGTGTGGGCCTTTCCTTCGCCTGGAAGTTCGGCGGCTACAAGGAGAAGAAGCGGGAAGAGGTGGATACGTCGCGATTCAGGTAAGGCTTGGTTCAGCTTTTCACGTCATTTCCCTGCTTAATGAACTTCTCTACCGACTCCATTCCGCCAGCCGATAGATCCACGCTGTATTCACGGCCATCGGTCGTGCGCAGAATGCACGATTTATGCTTGACATCCACTTTATAAATCTTTTGTCGATTGAGCAGCAGGTTTCGTCCGGCTCGGATGAAGTGCGCTTCGCCCAGCCGGGTCTCGATGGTGCCCAGGCGTTCCAGGACAATTTCCTCGCCCATTGTCAGGGTGACCTGCGAATAGTTGCCGTTGGCACGCACAAAGATAATGTCGTTCCTGCCGGTGAACAGCATACCGTTCAATGTTCGGAGAGGAACTTTGTCGGCAGAAGGCTTTACCGGCTGGGAGGGGAGAGCATTGCGCTCGTCGCGTTCCTCGATGCGGCGGATGGCTTTGGCCAGTTCGGACACATCCATCGGCTTTAGTAGGTAGTCGGCTGCGGCAAAGCGGATGGCCTGGAGCAGGTACTCTGAGTTGTTGTAGGCCGTGGTGAAGATGATGTGCGGCAGGGGCATGGCTTCCTTTAGTTCGCGCAGCAGTTCCAGTGTGGTGTGTCCTTGAAGTTGGATGTCGAGGAAGAGGATGTCCGGCCGGTGACGTAGGATAGCCTTCAATGCCGAACTGTAGTCTTCACAACTCTCCACAATGCTGATTTCTGGATGGTAGTCTTCCAATTTTCGGATGAGCGACAGGCGGGGCAGTCGTTCGTCTTCGACGATGATAGCACGATATTTTTTCATGTGCAAGTTCGGTTTAGAAATAGTTATAATGATAAGGAATGTATAGCTCGAAGCGCGTGCCGCAGGCATTCCCGTCCGCATCTTTCAGGTCGGTGACGGTCTGCACGATGTGTTCGGCGTTGCATTGGTTGTAGAGTTCGATTTGTTGCTCCATGATGCTCAGTCCCTGCTTGGTGGAAGTGGGCGAGAGGTTTGCCGCCGCTTCTCGTCCCACTCCGTCGTCGGTGACGGACACGCAGACGCCTCCCGTCCGGGCTTTGACCTCAATGAGGATGTGTCCGCGTCCGGGCTTGTTGCGCAGGCCGTGTTTCACGGCGTTCTCGCAGTAAGTGTGCAGCATCATGTTGGGTACCTGGATATGCAGGTTCACGTCGGGGTCGGTGTGGATGTCGTAGGCCAGGTTCTCGCCGTAACGCAGTTGCTCCAGGGTGAGGTAGAGGCGGGCGTACTCCAGCTCCTCGTCGAGGGAGCGCGAGGGCTTGTCCACATCCATCAGCAGGGTGTTGGTGAAGCGGGAGTAGAGTGCAAGGTACTTGTTGGCTTCCTCCACCGAATGGTTCATGATGAAGTATTCAATGCCTGCCAGCACGTTGGAGTTGAAGTGCGGGATGGACTTCAGCCGGATGGACTTCACCAGCAGGTTGTTCAGGCGGGTCTCGCGTTGCAGCTTGTGCATCTTTATGCGTTCCCGGCGTTTGTAATAGTGATAGGCCGATGCCCAGATGCCGCCGGCCAGCAGCAGTCCGATGAGTGCCCAGAACCACGGGCGTTGCCACAGGGCCGGGCGCAAGTATATGTCGATGTGTACGGGAGCCGAGGTCATGACGCCTATCTGAGCTTCTACTTCCAGCCGGTAGCGGCCGGGCAGGAGGTTGTTGAACTGCACTTCGCGTGCCGTCTGCGGTTGCGACCACTGGTCTTGGAGCCCCTTCAACCGGTAACGGTAGCAGACGTTGCCCGTGGCCGAGTGGGACACGGCAATGAAGGAGAAGCGCAGGTGACGCACGGGATAGGACAGTGTTACCTGCCGGGTGGGGACGGGCAAGAGTTGCCAGTCTACATTGTCGATCGAGGCTTCGGCCGAGACCACCTCCAACTGGGGCACGGCGTGTTGATACACAAGGTCGCGGGGATGGAACGAGACGGTTTGGCCTACGCACGGTACCCACACGGTGCCGTCGTCGGACTCGGCGATATGGGCAATGAGCGGCTCAATGCCGGTGAATCCGTTGTAGCGGTTGAAGAACATCGTCTGCAATAGTTGGTTTTCTGTGATGTACAGTCCGTTGACCACAGCCACGATGAGGTAGCCGTCGCGTGTCTGGCAAATGGAGCGAATGGGACTTCCGTAGTGCTGGAGCAGGATGGTGGAGTCGTTGCGCACGGTATAGAGCTTTTCGCCCGAGGCCAGAAGTATCTCGCCTTGCAGGGTGGCGGTCATGGCGGTGCAAGGAATGCCCTCTTCTGGCTGGTGGATGGTCGTCTGTTCTTTCCCGTGAATCCGCACCGGACCGTAGGCAGTGCCCACGTACAGGTTGCCGGATCCGTCGGGGCAGGCGCAAAAGATGCCGCGCAGCCCTTTGTGCGTGGAGCGGATATGTCCCCGGCGGTCGGTCACGAACAGCTCCTGCCGGGTGGCCACGATCAGGCTGTCGCCGTGTGCAGAGAGGAAGCGGTAGTCAAGCAATGGCAAGTCGAGCCATTGCCTGCGATTGCCTTCGCAGGCCAGCACGCCTCCGCTGCCCAGCAGGTAGGCGGTGTGGCCGATGCGGGCGGCATAGGGGTGGAAGAAGTTGTCTTTGCTCCGTGGATATGCCAGCGGGCGCAATTCCCGGGCCGTAGAGCCGCCCAGCAGTTTGCCGTTGAGTGTGCCGACTGTCAGCAATCCCCCGGGGGCGGTGTCGATGGCGCGCAGGATGTCGTTGTGGTCGGTCAGCGTGTGATTCATGAAGTTCAGTTGGAAGAAATTGTACACGCCCTGGTAGGTAGCGAGCCAGATGTTGCCTTCGCGGTCAATGAACATCTGCCGGATGAGATTGATGCCGTCTACCAAGAGTTCCACTTTCTTTGTGCCGGGGTTGAAGCGGTACAGGCTGTGCGCGTCGTGCAGGTAGATGTTGCCCTTGCGGTCGGCGCAGGCCTCCACGCCGTAGTCGGGTGCCGTGAAGCGGAACAGTGCCACCCGTTCAGCCGATGCCCCGTAGCAACGGTACACCCCGTCGGCGGCGAAGAGGTAGAGCGTGCTGTCCGTGCGCAGCAGCGAGTAGCCTTGGGGCACGAGCAGGGCGGGCAAAGCGGTGCCGTCGGCCTTGAGGCGGTAGGTGCGTTCGGCGGTGGGGATGTAGAAGATACCGTCTGCCGTGTCGGCAAACACGCGGCGGCGGGCGTCCATCTCGTCGAGCAGGGGCGAGCGCAGCACGGTTTCCGTCCCGTCGTCGGTGAGGCGGCAGATTTCGCGCCCTTGTTCCTGTTCGTTTTCCAGCAGCAGGTAGTCGGGCGGCAGTGCGGACGAGTTGAAGTTGTTCAGCAGCAGTCCCCGGTCGTCCAGCGGACGGGTGTCCGTCTGCCCGTCTTTTCCGGCCAGGTGCCTGCGGCGGAAGCCCAAGGCGGTCACTCCGCACGCGTCTTCGTGGAAGCCGACGATGTTCTCCGGCCTTCCCCCCTTCAGGTAGGGCACGAACTCGAAGCCGTCGTAGCGCACGAAGCCGGAGAGGGTGCCTATCCAGATGTACCCCTTCTTGTCCTGGTAGATGCACTCGGTGAGCATCTGCGGCAGGCCGTCAAGCGTGGTGTAGTGGCGGTAGGCGTATTCCGAGGTAACGGCTGTTGCCTCCTGCGCGGCAGTGCCAATGGCCGGCCATACCAGCAACCCCAGTGGCAGGAGCAGGCAGGCAAGTATGCGGCGTATGTGATCCATCTTCTGCATGTGTGGTAAATATAGCTGTCCGCAAATATAGCTTTTCCCAGGAACTAATCCAATGCCAAACGGGACAGAAAAGGATAAATACGCGTTCGTGTATGCCGTTCGCCCGTTCGTGTAAACGGCGGGGGTGTTCGTGTATAGGGGGTTTTCAACCTATTGCAAATTAGATGTTTAACACTTATCTTTGAGACAGCCGGGACAGGAATCGGAGCTTCCGTGAGCTCCCGCCGGGGCCGCCGGTCTCCCCGCAGGCAGACACCCGGTCTTCCCGCAGGCAGACATCCGGTCTCCCCGCAGGCAGACAACCGGTCCTTCCCGCAGGGCTGTCCAAGCAAGCCATTTGTTTAACTTATATAATAAGGAGGAACCAAGCTATGAAGTACAAACTGATTCAGAAAGTGAACCCGAACAACCGTGAAGAGGCACCCTTGTGGTACGCCACTCCCATCACGGGCGAAGCCGAGGAGGCCGACAGCGCCACCCGTGCCGCCACCGCGAACACGACCACGGCCCCCATCGAACTGACGGCGGGGCTGGTACACCTGACCGAATATGCCATCAGCAAGCTGAGCAAGGGCGAACCGGTGCCCCTGGGCGAGATGGGCGACCTCCGTATCACCTTCCGCAGCAAGGGCGTGGCCGACATCAACGAGTTCAACCCCAACACCATGATTTATGAAGCCCGCCTGCGCTTCGTGCCGAAGAGGGCGTTCCGCAACGCCATCATCCAGCAGATCACCTTCGAGAATGCCGGTGTGCTGGCCGATGGCATCGACTATGCCTCGCTGGCGGCCTACCGCAAGGCAAATTGATTTCCCAAATTACGATAAATACCAACAGTATGAACATGTATCCCATACTATTGTTGACTGCCTGCCTCACCGCCGGGTGCGGAGGGGCAGGAGGAAGCGAAAGCGCTGCCGAGGGGACGGACCCGGCAGGGACGGACGAGCGCAAGCCCACCGCAACGGTGTACAACGAGACAAGGACGGTCAGCCTGAAGGATCCCTATATGCAGAACGCCCAGGTGCTCACCATCGAGTGTCTGCCCGGCTGGCAGCTGGTGGGGAGGGTGGACTTGGAGGACTTCCAGCAGGCGAACGGGTCGGTCAACACCCAAATCAAGGGGAGCGACGGGGCCAGGAAGCTGGGCTTCTACTCCGAGGCGATCCGCTCTTACTACGACGAGAACGACGGTGTGGACACCGGGCAGCGTCATCCCCTGCTGCGCAGTATGAAGCGGCCCTACACCACTGCCGAGGACTATCTGCAATACGTGGTGAAGACGCAGTTCCCCCATGCCCAGTCCGTCCAGGTGAAAGAAGCACTGACGTATGACAAACTGCCTGCCGCGATGAGGCAGCGCGCCGACGCCTACCGCGATATGCTCCTGCGCAACTTCCGGCAAGGCCTCGCCAACTCGGTGATGGGCAGCAGCTTCGCCAACATACTCGGAGCCAAGGCGGATGCGGCGGCGATAGGCTGCATCATCAAGCTGGAGAACGGCGAGGAGCTGTATCACATGGCAACCGCCTTCTTCTTTATCCTCGACGTGCGGATGCCCTACGGCACGATGCGCACCATCGACCGCCGCATGTGGAACGTGCTTGAGCTGACCACCTACACGGCTGCCGATGAAAAGAGTCTGGACACGGCGGGCGGTGAAGCCTCGCGCATGAAGGCGTCGATTCGGGTCAACCCGCTGTACATGCAGGCCATCGCCGCCATACAGCAGGCGGGCATCGAGCGAATCAAGCAGAATGTGCGGGCGGGCATCATCCGCAACCAGCAGCAGGCTGCCCGCATCAGCGAGCAGCTCCGGCAGAATGCCGCCGAAATCAGCGACATACAGAAGTCCATGTACGAGAGCACCAGTGCCATGCAAGACCGCGTGACGCAACTGCACAGCGAGGCCATACGGGGCGTGAACCCATACGTGAGCAGCGACGGCACGGTGGTGGACATTCCCATCGGCAGCGGCACGCAGGTGTGGAGCACTTCGGATGCGGGTACCATCCTGTCGTCGGACAGCTACTTCTTTAATCCCAACATCGGGTCGACCATCGAGTACCAGCAGATGCAACTGCTGCGCTGACGGCATGGAACCGGATGACACTTGTTTAACTCTTAAATAATAACGAATTATGAGACGAATGATTATGTGTGCCATCGGCCTGTTAGTGATGGTATCGGCAGCCAATGCCCAGTTGAAAAAAGGAGACCTCCTCGTTGGTGGAAACATCGGCCTGACGCTGAACATCGGCGAATCGGAAGGCTTTAGCGATGAAACGGATGTTGACGTGACCTTTTCCCTGACTCCCGGCGTCACCTACATGCTTACGGATAACTGGTATATCGGTGGGGAATTGGGAGTATCGGTCGGGCCGGGCACGACAAGCACATTTACTCTTGGGCCGAGCGGAGGCTATTACGTGCCGTTCAACAAGACGATTGGGATGATGAATACCGTAGGCATGGGATTCGGGGCAGTTGATAAGGATTTTGCCTTCAGCTTTGGCTATGTTCCGGGACTGATTTTTTCTGTTTCTGACAAGGTATATCTCAGCACCTCGTTCGGTTCGCTGGGATATAATTCAGGATCGAAGTCCTTCTTCATCAACTTACTGCGTGGAGCATCGCTGGGATTCTACTATGTGTTCTGACAAACTGCACCATATTCCGTCCGATGGTTCCTGAGCGGGTTGCGAATGTATATCCCAGTTCCCTTAGGTACCCTCGCACAGTTCCCTTAGAAACTTTTACATAGCTCCTAGGGGAACTACTGAGGTTTTCCACTGCTTAAGGGGAGCCCATCGGATGCCTAATCGAACATCACCCGAGGGTTCAGCGCGGCAGGACTACTCCATGCAATACCATAATCATCGTGCAATACACTTGCCAGTTTGTGCCAATAAGCATGACAGAATCCCATACCTTTGGGAATGTCTGCCAGTTGTTCGGCTACTTTTCTGTTGGCTTCGTCAATCACCTCTTCCCATTGGGCTGTCCATTCTACAGGATCTCTCCGAAGCATATTCCTGGACGGTTCGATATCTTGTAACCGTCCTTCATCGGCTAAGCTGATGTTCTGTTTAAGATAGCCAATTTGGGTACATATTTCAGTTGCGGTTTCATCATCACAATATGCAGGCTGACTTAAATCTTTGGCAAACTGTAACAGCTCCAGTTGCAGACGTGGATGCCTCTGAATAACTTCAGCCATCCGCAAGGCAGCAGCATGAAGGGTATCCAAAGCATGTCCGCGTTGTTTCAATGTGTGTGCATGGCGCAACAGTTCACGGGCCAACTCAGCTATTTCCCATTCATTTTCCTGTTGACGAGTGTATTGTTCGGCTACCAGTACATCACCACACACAATTTCCATTAACATATGATTTTCTTCTCGCTCATTGGGTTGTTTATTGGCTGCTTGTTTGCGGGCTTCAGCCAGCGCTTGTCTATAATCTGTATCTTCCATAGCTTTATAATGAAGTATGTATATACCTGGAAAAGCCACGCGACTTTGACCCTTTTGGCCAAGCAGGATTGTCCCCTTTGGCTACAATATGATTGACCCTTTTGGCCAAAATAGTATTGACCACTTAATTCACCTATTGTTATAGATCTTTTTTGTGTAGATTTGAGTGCCCGAGTCCTGGTGTAACGGGGGTGATAATAAAATCTATACAAATGGATAAACGAATCAGAAACATTTTAAGATGTTATGCGGCCGGCAT